>CAZGKQ010000012.1:11466-19589 GCA_964526125.1 uncultured Faecalibacterium sp. | reverse complement strand
GCGCTTCAGGATAGACAGCATTTCCGCCTCAACGGGGATATAGCGCCGCTCGTGGCGCATCATCTTCACGCCATCCGCTGCGGCTACCTTCAGCACCATCTTCCGCTGATCTGCCACAATGCCGTAGACCGCGCTGCAAAAGCCTCCGGAGAGCTTTTCAATGCTGCGAATCGTCAGCTTTTCCGGAAATGCCGCCTGCGTCATCTGCGCAAGCAGCTCCTCCGGCAGGTAGTTTTTCGTGATTGCATCCATGAGGGGGCCTCCTGTCTGTGTTTTGATGCACAGTATATCACATTTTTAGGAAAATGCAATCACTTTTGTTTCTTCATCATTCCTCTTCCTCCAACGCCTTCACTGTTCCCCTTGCAAAGCAGGGAAAGTTCAGGTATAATATAAAAAACAACTTTTTCCCCCAAAGGAGCTGACATCCCCATGTCCGCGATCCATGAACACACTTTGCCCAACGGCATGACGCTGCTGTGTTGGCCGCAGCGCCACCTGCACGGTCTGGAATTTGGCCTGTACGTCAAGGGTGGTCCCCTCTACGAATCGGAGGAAACGCAAGGCATCAGCAATCTGGTGGAGCATCTCTGTTTCCGGGCGCTTGGCGGCCTGAATCGAGAAGGGCTTCTGCGCGAGCTGAACCGCTTCGGCACCAGTCTGGATGCATCGACCTATGCGGAGGGGCTTGTTTTCCGCCTCAAGTGTCTGCCGCGCTTCTTCGATGCAGCGCTTGACCTGTTCCTTCGCTTTTTTGCGCAGATTCCGTGGACACCGGAGCAAATTGAGGCCGAAAAGCAGGTCGTTCTGCGCCAGATGGAAATGGAGGGCGACGAGGATCTGTTTGACCGCGCCTTCCTCGATTTCCGCCTGACCGAAAACGGTGCCTATCCGCCGCTGGGAACGCCCGAAACGCTCGCAGCCTTCACTCCGGAAGATATTCGCCGCTGGCAGCAGCTGCTCTTCCAGCCGCAGAATGCCTGTCTGGTCATGACCGGCAACTTCTCCGACGGCATGGAACGCGCCGCCATTGAAGGGCTGGCCGAGCTGAAAAATACATCGCCGCAGCCGCCTTTTACGCAGGTTCTGCCCATCGGCTTCTGCATGCGCGACCATCAGAGTGACCTGCTGGAAGAAATCGACGGGGATTTTGCCAGCGTGCAGATTTCCTTTGATATTGACAGCGAGCAGGTCTACCCCGTCACCGCTGAAGTCCTCAGCACCATCACCGCCGGCAATGACGACAGCATGCTCTTTCAGGCGCTGCGCGAGGAACAGGCGCTGGTGGCGGAAATTGAATCGCAAATCATGCACATGGGGCAGTTCAGCCGCCTTGTCATTCGCTACGATGTGCGCCAGGAATGGCTGCGCGATACGCTGACGAAGGTATTTGCCTATCTGCATCGCCTGTCGATGTACGTCCGCCCTGTCCGGCTGAATCAGCTGCGCACGCAGTTTACCACCAACAACGCCATGCTCTGCGACGATACCGCTGCGCTGAATGATCGCCTTGGCTGGGCGTGGATGAGCGGCGACACCGCACAGGCCGATCTGGACGCGGCTGCTGCCCAGTACAACGAGCTGACGGCCGAAGAGCTGCTGGATGCGGCGCAGACCGTCTTCCGCCCGGAGAATCTCTCCATCGCCATCCAGCATGACCCGAACATGACCGGCGATCTGGCGCCCCTGCTGCTGCAATTGCGGAACATGCTTTAAGGAGGATTCGATGCCTGCCTCGTGGTATGAAATTCTGTCCCTTGCCATGCGCTACTGGTTTGTGCTGCTGGGCGTGCTGATTGTCGTCCGCTCCTTCCTGTGGCTGTGGAAAGATCACCGCATCAAGGCAAAAAAGCGCCGCGCCCTGCCCGATGCCGGCAGCATCGGCGAATTTGTGGTGGAAAGCGATTCCCCCACCCTGCCCTGTGGCACGCTGCTGCCCGTTCCGGCGGAAGGGACGCTGGGCAGCATTCGCAGCTGCGACATTGTCGTTCCCGTGCCGGATGTGCTGCCGCGCCATCTGGATGTGACCTTTCGCAACGGCTCGGGACTCTTTCTGATTCCCGGGCACGGCTGCGTGTGCTATGCTGACGGCCATGAGATTCTCAGCCGTCAGGATGGCGCGGCGCATCCCCTTCAGCATAACAGCATTCTGGAGGTTGGTCAGGCACGGCTCCGGCTGCGCGTGTTCGCCGGACTGGATGTGGACGATGTGCGCGCCTATGCAGCGCTGCGTCCCGACGATGATGCTTTTTCCTCCGATGATTTTGATGCGAGGTGATGACGCTTGGCCTTTTTTCATCAGCGCAGACATGAAAAGGAAAACGATCCAGGACGCCTGCTGTCCAAAGCCGTTTCCCTCTTTTATGTCAGCGCCTTTTTGCTTTTATTCCTGCGCGATTTCGCATGGCAGGCGCTGGCACTGGCCGTGGCCGTACCGCTGGCCGGTTCGTTTACAACTGGCTTCCTGCCACGCCTTTTCCCGGTGGATAAGCTGCTGCTGTCCCTGACGAACTTCCTCTGCGCGCTGGGATTGCTGATGCTCTATGACACCAATCCGGCCTATGCCTACCATCAGGCCGTCTATTATTTTGTCGGACTGGCTGCCATGGTCATCTGCATTTACCTCATCCGCATCGGGCGGACGTTTCGTCTGCTGGTCTGGCCGATGATGATCTGCTCACTCGCGCTGCTGATTCTGCCCCTGCTGATTGGTCAGGAAACGTATGGCGCGAAGAACTGGTTTTATGTCGGCAGCGTATCCGTGCAGCCCAGCGAAATTGTCAAGCTGTGCCTGATTATTGTGGTCAGCCGTTTCATGGCGGATCGCCGATTTCTGGTGTGGCTGCTGTTTGCGGTGGGCTGTCTGGGTATTCTGATGCTTCAGGCGGATCTGGGCACGGCGCTGCTGTATTACGGTGTCACCCTGATGCTCTATTTTGCCTCTTCCGGCAACCCCATCCTTATGCTCTGTGGGCTGGGCGGCGGCGCTGGTGCGGCGGTGCTGGGCTACAACATGTTCTCGCACGTCAAGCGGCGCGTCGCGATCTGGCTGAATCCATGGAGCGACTACGAAAACGCCGGTTATCAGCTCATCCAGAGCTTGATGGCCATTGCCAGCGGCGGCGTGCTGGGTGTCGGTCTGGGACTTGGCAGCCCCACCACCATCCCCGTTTATCACACGGACTTCATTTTTTCCGTCATTTGCGAACAGTTCGGCATGCTCTTCGGCTTCTGCGTACTGCTGATGTATGTGGCCATCATCTGGCGCGGCACGTCCATCGCGATTGCTGCACGCACGCGTTTCCACGGTCTGCTGGCGATGGGCTGCACCACCATGATTGGTCTGCAAACCTTCATTATCATCGGCGGTGTGACCAAGCTGATTCCCCTGACCGGCGTGACGATGCCCTTTGTCAGCTACGGCGGCACGTCGCTGGTGGCGTGCCTGTGCCTGATCGGGCTGTTGCAGGGCGTTTCCAGCGTGAACGAGGATGATCTGGCACGCGACGCGGATCTGGCGGATTATTCGCTCTGATTCCTGATTGGGAGGTGTTTTATGAAGCGACAGCGTTTCCGTTTCAAGCTGCTGGCCTTTCTGCTGTTCGGCCTGTTTGCGCTGGTAGGGCTGTATGGTCTGCACAGCATTTCCGTGTATGGAAACCGCTGGTTCACCTACGCCAAAAATCCGCGCGTCCGGGCGCAGAAGCAGAACGTGATTCCCGGCGACATTCTGGATCGCAGCGGCGTTGTGCTGTCCACCAGCGCCCTCAGTGAGGACGGCGAAGTCACCCGTGTCTACCAAAGCGACGAAACCGCCCGGCGTGCCGTGGTACATCTGCTGGGCGACGCAGAAGGACAGGTCGCCAACGGCGTGGAGAGCTTCCAAACCGCCTACCTCTATGGCTTCCAGACCGGCATCTGGGAGCGGCTTCAGGCGCTCATCACCGGCGAGAAGCGCCGTGGCGACAACGTGACGCTGACCGTGGACAGCACGCTCTGCACCCAGATTCTGCGTTCCTTTAACCGCCGCGCTTCCGGCAAATCCGGCGCTGCGGTCGTCATGAACTATCAGACCGGCGAAATTCTGGCAATAGTTAGCCTGCCGACCTTTGATCCGCTGAATACCGCCGCCGTGTCCTCCTCCTCGGATGCCTTCTGGAATCGCGTGCTGCAAAACCAGTATACCCCCGGCAGCACCTTCAAGGTGATCACCACCGCCGCCGAGTTGCGCAGCAATCCCAGCGCCCAGACGATGCAGTTTTCCTGCACGGGCGCATTGAGCGTCAATGGGCAGGTCATTCATGATTACGGTTCGGCCAGCCACGGCACGATCAACCTGAAAACCGCGTTTATCCGCTCCTGCAACAACGCTTTCGCACAATATGCGCTGACCCTCGGCGACAAGACGCTTCGGGAGACAGCGGAGCGCTTCGGCTTCAACGACAACTTCCTTTTCCGGGATCTGGTCGTGGAAAACAGCGCCTATCCCACCGAAAACCGCGATGCCTTCAACATCGCCATGAGTGGCTTTGGGCAGTCCGCCATCACCGCTACGCCCATGCACCTGTGCATGATCGCCGCTGCGGTCGCCAATAACGGCGTGATGATGGAACCTATCCTCATTCAGCGCGTCACCAGCCCGTCCGGCGCGGTGCGCTATACCCAGTCCAGCCGCGTCTACCGCACGCCTCTGACGCAGGAGGAAGCCGCTGTTCTGGCTTCCTACATGCGCGCTGTCGTCACCAGTGGCACCGGCACACGCGCAGCCGTCAGCGGCCTGTCCATCTGCGGCAAAACCGGCAGCGCGGAAACATCCCTCCATGGCCGCGACGTGACCAACGGCCTTTTCATTGGCTTTGCGCAGGAGTTGCCCTACGCCGTCTGCGTCGTGGTGGAAGACATTGCCGACGGTCAGGGCGGCGGTAGCACCGCAGCTCCCATCGCGCAGGACATCTTCAGCTATCTCAAAACAAATGACGGGCTTTGAGCGTCCGCGCCAATCGTCGGATGGTTTTTACCCAGCCATAAAGGCCTTCGATCATCAGCGGAAAACATTTTCCCTGCCATCCATCTGCCGCCCTGCATGCGCCTTTCCGCCGTACAGGGCGGCTTTTTCTTTCATTCCCACACAAGTGCACAAAAAGAAGCAGCCTCCGGATGATTCCGCAGAATCTTCCGGAGGCGACCCCCTATCGTAGCCCTTCGGTTATTTTCCAATTTTCCTACCAGTCAACCAGCAGCCGATCAGTCGTTCAGCGGCTTCTTGTTGATCTTGGCGTCCGCAGCTTCCACCCACTGCGCAATGACTTCTTCGCGCACGGTGTCCTGCTTCTCGCTCAGCAGCGAATCGGCAATGCTGTCACGGGCAGATTCCACTGCGCCTTCCTCCACATCGGAGGTATACTGGATGATGTAGTAGCCATAGCTGCCGGCAATCTTGCCAGAATTCTCGCCCACGTTGGCAATCGCCATGGCCGCATCCACAAACGCGGAGTCAAACTGCGTGAAGCCCTCGCAGACCGGATAGCCGGTTTCCGCAAAGGTCGCGCCAGCCTGCATGCCGGGATCGTCGTTGTGATCCGCAGCCAGCGTGTCCCAGTCGTCACCGTTGGCCAGCGCCGCCAGCACTTCATCGGCTTCCGCGTCGATGTTAGCATAGGCCGCATCCTGCGCCGCAATCAGCTGCTCTTCCAGGAAGGCACGCTTGGCCTTGGCTTCCGCGATGGCAATGGCCGTCTCGGCCACCGCATCTTCCAGCTCCTCGGTGAATTCCGGCGTAGTGGATGCCACCTCAACCGTCGCAGTGGGCGTTTCCGTGGCCGGAACCAGCTCCACCTTCACCTGATTCGCCAGCTCGTCCATGTTGGTCACGCCCAGGGTGAACATCGTGTTCGCGCCGTTGTTCTGGTCGGTAATCACATTGTTCAGCGCCGTCTGAATCTCGTCGATCAGGGCGGAATCCTCTTCGTTAAACTGAATCAAGATCTGCTTGACGTTGCGATAGCCAGCCGGACGATAGTAAACCGTGCTGCCGTTCAGCACCTCCGTGCCATAGGCGGACAGATCTTCTTCGTAGGAGGCCTTCGCGCTTTCCACATAAGTCTCGAATTCCGCCGCAATTTCCTCGTCGGAGACAGTCACGTCCTTCACCGCGTAGGCTTCCGCCTTTTCGATCAGGACATGGGTCATCTCACTTTCACGGATGGCTTCCTCCGTGTAGCCCAGTTCGGCCAGATGGCTGTTGATCTCGTCGAGATCGTTTTCCAGATCCAGACCGTACTCTTCCGCCGCGCTCTCGCGCAGAGAGGCCATCTGCTCAGCGGTCTCCTCGTCGATATGCGCCGTTTCCTCATCGGTCAGCTGCTGATCCAGCCCCAGCTCCTTCGCCTTGGCCAGCAGCACCGCATTTTCCACCAGCGTGTTGATCACATCGTCGGTAATGAGGTCGATCATTTCCGAATCCGTTGTGTCAAAGGTCATGCCATAGAGGGCATAGATGTACTGGTAGTACTGCACCATGTAATCCACCTGGGACTGAACCTCGGCCTTGGTATAGGTCGTGTCGCCCACCGTGATAACGATGCGCGCCGCATCCACATTTTCATCCTTCACAATCAGGGAACAGCCGCTGAGAACCATCGTCAGCACCAGCAGCAGCGCCAGCAGAGCTTTTTTCTGCATGAAATACTCTCTCCTATCTCTGTACATTCCCTTAAACGGGGTACTTCGTTTATTATACCGCAATCCGTGTGCGTTGACAAGCAAATCCGGCAGTTTTCCTGTGAAAATTTTTTGAATTTTATTCACACTGCCTGTCGTTTTCCGGTTTTTTTCAGGTCTTGGCCATCAAATTGGCTGCATCAGATATGCCCGTTTGAAATATCCGTCCAGATTTCCGTATTCGCTGACCGTGATGCTTTCCAATCCCAACCGCTCCATCACCGCCCGGAGGATGCAGATGCCATGCACCACAATATCCGCACGGTTCGGTTGCAGGCCGGGCAGCTTCCGCCGCTCCTCCACGGAAAGATCTGCCAGCTTCCATGCCAATCGAGTCACGTCGGCCAGATGAATGACCGTACCGTGCATGTAGGTGCGCTCCGTCCAGTCAATGCTCTTGACCATCGCCGCCAGCGTCGTGAACGTGCCGCCTGTGCCCCACCAATTTTCCGGCATGGTCATTTCCGGATGTTCCCTTAATTTTTCTTCCAGAATGGCTGTCGACAGCTCCTGCACCGCGGCCAGATCCTCATGGCTGCGGATAGGCATGCGCTGATGCAGCCGCACCGCCCCCATCTGGCAGGAAAAAGCGCAATGAATGTCCAGCCCCTGCCCCACGATGATCTCCGTAGAGCCGCCACCAATGTCAATCACGCCGGAATGGCCGCCGTCGGTCGCCCCCAGAAAGGACAGCGCTGCCTCCTCATCACCGGAGCAGATTTCCAGCGTCAGGCCGGTTTTTTCGCGCAAGAGCGCCGAAAACGCCGCCTGATTAGCCGCATCGCGTGTGGCGCTGGTCGCAAACAGGCGCACTTCCGCCACGCCCTGAGAACGTGCAGATTCGGCCATTTTCCCCACCGCAGCGCAGGACGCTGCCATCGCCTCCTGCGACAGACGCTTTTGCTCATCCAACCCGGCAAACAGCCGCGTTCCCTCTCTTTCGCGGCCAATGCGGTGTATCTTGCCCTCCACCGCTTCCGCGACGAGCATCCTCACAGAATTCGAGCCAATCCCAATGACCGCTGCTTTCATGGTGTTTCCCTCTCCTGTCCTTTCCATACTCCGTCCTTCGCTATTCCGTCCACAGATACAAAAAAAGGGGGATTGCATGCGCAATACACCCCTGATTTCTAATATCGCAGTTCTTCCATCAGCGCCAGAAGCTCCTCCGCCGTGTAGCCCTTCAAATCATCCAGACTGTTAAAGCGAAAGCGGATTTCGCCCTCGCGCACATAGCCATATTCGCTTCTGGCCACTTCCTCCACATAGACATCCGTCGCCACATACTTCAACGTCTGGTTCAGCTCTCTGTTCTCCTGATCCAGCGCCGCATAGGTCTGCTGAAGCTGCTCGCTCTGCAATTGCAGCGCATTCAGGCGTTCGCGCGCCTGCGCCATGATGAC
>CAZGKQ010000012.1:0-11366 GCA_964526125.1 uncultured Faecalibacterium sp. | reverse complement strand
TGCTGAGCAAACAGCACTTCCAGCGTCATCCGAGTGCCCGGCGGAGGAAGCCGCCCCTGCGCTTTGTATGACCCTGCTCATACTGTGCGCCGTCAATCTCACCGTCCACCAGCAGCCGCCCTTCTTCCAAGTGCAACGCCGACACATGCAAGCCCCGACCTGTCAGCATCAGGCGACCGCCCGTGGTTTGCAGAATGACAGCGGTATCGTCAAAGCGCTCTACTTCCTTTACGCCCGTTAGCGTCACCTTGCTGCGATTTTCCAACAGCAACGTGCAAGGCGACGTCGCGGCCGTCTGCTCCTTCATGATGCATTCCCCCTCCTGCTTCTCTGCTGAAAAGGGTATGCGCCGACAGATGGATTTATGCCGGGTGCTGTGCGTTCCACTCCGCCAGCATGCTTTCCAGATTCGCCAACCACAGATCCTGCCGCGCCAGATCCCACAGCGCCGTTTCCGCAATGCGGCACTGCACCACGAACAGCCCCTGAAAATCCTTCTTTTCTCGGCACATGTCCATCAGTGCCGTCAATTCTTCCGGTTGGGCAGTGTGGGCAGCAATGTCCCTCAAATGGTCGATGCAGCTTTCCAGCAGCTCTGGAATCGTCATGTCAAAATCGCTTTCCTGCATGATCTGTTGCAGCTGTTCCAGGCGCTTCACCGCTTCCTCCGGCGGATTGCCCACCTCGTACTGCTCCATCAGCCATAGCCAGATTTCGCCCATCTGCGACCATTCGTCCATCACCTTGCCGCCCATGAAAACCGTCATGCCCTTGTCAGCGGCGAATTCCTCGCTGGCATGAATCGCCAGCATCGGCACGCGCCCTGTCGCCTCGTGCAGGTGCAGCCAGTCCTCGCGCTGGAAGGGTGTTTCGCTGGTGTAGTGGAAGCAGGCGATCCACATGCCCGTGGCGTGCTGAACCATGTCCAGCCGACAGCTGTTCGCCAGCGCATCTCCATAGGTGTGGAATGCCACCATGCCGTAATAGAAGCCATTTTCCGGCGCTCCCAGCCGTGCGCTTTCCGCATGCACCTGCGTCATCAGTTCTTCCAGCGTGTATGGCGGACGATCCTCCGGCGTTTCCAACATGTCGCAGTTCGCCAGCAATGTGCGGCACAGTGTCGTCATGTCCTCCTGCGTGCCAATGACCGCCACGCGAGCGCGGTGGATTGTCTTTTTCATCAGCAATGACCTCCCCTTTCGATTTTCCCGTTTTCCGGGGTTCACTTTGGTATCCGGGCAATCCGGCTTTTCAGCATTCAGCCTTATCAGAACATGCTGACCTGACTCGTTTCGCTCAGGCCGCTGAGAGAACCATGCGTGCGCAGCAGCTCAATGACCGCGCTGGACACTCTGGTGCGATCCTTCAAGTCCTCCACGGAGATGAACGGCCCTTTTTCGCGCTCACGGACGATATTCACCGCCGCCGATTCGCCCAGACCGCCCAGCGACGTAAAGGGGCAGCGCAGCCCGTTTTCTCCCTCCATGCGGAACTTCTTCAGATCGCTCTTATACAGGTCGCAGGGCAGGAAGCGGAAGCCACGCATGTTCATTTCCAGCACCAGTTCCAGACTGGTGACGGCTTCCTTGTCCTTCGCCGTGGCGTTGGGATCGGCCTTGATTTCCTTAATTTTTTCCCGGATGGTCGCCGGGTCGATCAGCATCGTCATGGCATCAAAGCCGTCGCCACGCACCGTGAAGTAGGCGCAATAATACGCCAGTGGCCGATGCACCTTGTACCACGCCACGCGCAGCGCCATCGTCACATAGGCCACAGCATGCCCCTTGGGGAACATGTACTTGATCTTCTTGCAGGAGTCCATGAACCATTGCGGCACGTTGTGTTCAATCATGGCCTGTTCCATTTCCGGCTTCAGACCCTTGCCCTTTCGGACGCTTTCCATCGTGGTGAAGGCCATTTTCGGCGCAACACCCTTATCAATCAGGTAGTTCATGATGTCGTCACGGCAGCAGACGCATTCGCTCAATTTCGCCGTGCCGCTGGCAATCAGCTCCTGCGCATTGCCCAGCCAGACGTCCGTTCCGTGGGACAGGCCGGAAATTCGCAGTAGCTCCTCCATCGTCGTCGGCTTCGTCTCGTCCAGCATGCCGCGCACGAAGGACGTGCCGAATTCTGGTACGCCAAATGTGCCTGTCAGGCAGCCGATGTCCTCCGCTGTCACCCCCAGCGCTTCGGGCGAGGAAAACAAGCTTCTGACCGCCGGATCGTCCAGCGGCACATCCTTGTAGCCAATGCCCGTCAGTTCCTCCAGCATGTGCAGCACCGTCGGGTCATCGTGACCCAGACAGTCCAGCTTGACCAGAATATCATGCATGGAGTTGAAATCAAAATGGGTGGTGGTAAAGTCGGATTCCAGATCGTCCGCCGGGTGCTGGACGGCTGTAAACTGATAGATTTCGTATTCCTTCGGCACAACGACCATGCCGCCCGGGTGCTGTCCGGTCGTGCGCTTCACGCCCTCGCAGCCCTTGGCCAGTCGCTCCTTTTCCGTGTTGCCCACCTGCAAATTGCGTTCCTCGCAGTAGCGTGCCGCATAGCCATACGCCGTCTTTTCCGCCAGACCGGAAATGGTTCCTGCGCGGAAAACGTGGTCATGACCAAACAGCTCTTCTACATAATGGTGGGCGCGGTTCTGGTACTCGCCGGAGAAGTTCAGGTCAATATCCGGCACCTTGTCGCCCTCGAAGCCCAAAAAGACCTCGAAGGGAATGTCAAAGCCGTCCTTGGTCAGCTTCTGGCCGCAAAGGGGGCAATCCTTGTCCGGCAAGTCCACGCCAACCTTGTACTGACTCTTGTCCACGTCGAAAAAGCCTTTCCGGCAGTGCGTGCAGCGATAATGGGGCGGAAGCGCGTTCACCTCGGTAATGCCGCACATGCGCGCCACCAGACTGGAACCCACCGAGCCACGGCTGCCCACCAGATAGCCATCCGCGTTAGATTTGCTGACCAGACGCTCCGCAATGTTATACAGCGTCGCAAAGCCATAGCCGATGATGGATTTCAGCTCCTTGTTGAGCCGCGCCGTCACGATTTCCGGCAGTTCTTCGCCATACAGCTCCTTCGCCGTCCCCCAGGTCATGTTTTGAATGTTGTCCGCCGCATCCTCCCACAGGGGCTGGAAAGTGTCTTCGCCCTTGGGATGTTTGGGGAACAGGCGCAGCTCCTCCACCTGGTCGGCAATCATCCGCGGATTGTCAATCACAACCTCGTGGCACTTCTTTTCGCCCAGATAGGCGAATTCCTCCAGCATTTCGTTCGTCGTCTTGAAATACAGCGGCGGCTGGTTGTCCGGGTCTTCAAAGCCCATGCCAGCCTGAATAATGGCGCGGTTGACCGCATTGTGCGGATCGAGGAAATGCACGTCGCCCGTGGCTACCACCGGTTTGCCCAGTTCTTCACCAAGGCGGACAATCTTGCGGTTCATTTCGCGCAGCTCTTCCTCATCCGCTACATACCCTTCGCGAATCATGAACGCATTATTCCCCACCGGCTGAATTTCTAGATAATCATACCAGGATGCGATTTCCTTCAGCTTCTCCCACGGCTCGTTGCTCCGCACGGCGCGGAACAGCTCACCGGCCTCGCAGGCGCTGCCAATAATCAGGCCTTCCCGATACTGGTCAATAAACCGGCGCGGCATGTGCGGACGGCGGCGGAAGTAATCCAGATGCCCGATGGAAACCAGCCGGTTCAGGTTCACCAGCCCGGTCTGACTCTTCACCAGCAGAATGACGTGATAGCTTTCACCAATTGCGCCACCCTTGAGCGTGTTCAGATCTTTGAGCGTCGTGAAGTGCTTTTCTTCCTCCAGCTGCTTGAACATTTTGGCCAGACAGAGTCCGGTCGCCGTCGCGTCATGCACTGCACGGTGCGCGTTTTTCAGGCTCACGCCCAGCTGCTTACAGACGCTTTTGAGCTTGAAGGATTTCAGCTCCGGATACATCTTGCGCGACAGCGTCAGCGTATCCAGCACAGGCGCAGAGAATTCCTGATGCAGCCGCCGCAACTCCGCTTTCAGAATGGCCGCATCAAAGGCTGCATTGTGCGCCGCGATGGCCGCATCGCCAATGAATTCCATCAATTTCGGGATGGCCGTGGCCGCCGTCTCCTTGTCGGCCAGCATCATGTCCGTAATGCCCGTAATTTCCGTGATTTTGGGCTTCAGTGGCATTTTCGGATTCACCAGCACAGAAAAGGAGTCCGCAATCGTGCCCCCCACCAGCTTCACCGCGCCAATTTCAATCACGCGATCCGTCGCCGTGTTTAGCCCCGTCGTCTCAAAGTCCAATACAACAATCGTATTCTGCATAGGGCGGTCATCCGCATTCTGCACGACCAGCGATTCATCAATCAGATACCCCTCGCAGCCCGGAATCAGCTTGATCGGCTGTCCCTTGGCCGCCTTGAAGGCTGCCGGGAATGCCTGCACCACGCCGTGGTCGGTAATCGCCACGGCAGGATGTCCCCACTCAATGGCGCGCTGAATCAGATCCCCAGCCGGGGTCATGGCATCCATCGTGGACATGTTGGTATGCATGTGCAGCTCAATGCGCTTTTCTTCCGCCGTGTCCTGGCGCTTGATGCGCTCCATCGGCACAATGTCGCGTGCTGTAATGGCCAGCTCGTGCGAATAATTGTCGTACATGCACTCGCCGCGAACCTTCACGTTCATGCCCATTTTGATCTGCGCGACCTTGTCCATCACCGCCTTGCGCTCCTCCTCGGTGATGGGCGTTGGCGGCGCGTCATCATCTTTTTTGCGGCCAAAGGGGGTACGGCGATAGCGCATGAACAGCTTGCAGAGAATGGAGGAGGTATAGTCCGTGATGGCAAAGGTCAGCAGCAGCGTTTCGCCGCCCTTCAATTCCTTCGTTTCCATTTTGAAAATATCGCCCTGCACCACGACCAGCCCCGAATCGCTGTCCAGCTCCTTCATTTCCATCGGCCTGTCCGCAATGGCGCGGCCAACAATCGCCTTGCCGAGCGCATTGTCGGTCATCAGGGGGAAGATGTTCTCTGCGCCCTCGGTCTTTTTAGGCGCTGCGTCGGGCTTTTTCTCGCGGTCTTCCACCGGTTTGCGCTCCTTTTTCTCCTTCGGTGCTGTCCCCGAAGAAGCCGTTTCCGGCGTGCCACCCGATGCAGCAGTCAGCTGTTCCCGGGTGTAGAGGGCATTCTGCTCCTCCATTCGCTCCTGCCGAATTTCCGCCAGGCGCTTCTCCTGATCGCCAGCCACGGTCAGTTCGACCTGCACCTCGGCGGAGAAAATATCCTTCACCGCCTGCGAAAGGCGTGCCGCCACATTCTGCCGCGCCATATATTCCAGACTGAAGGGATCAGGGAAGGTCAGCGTAATCCGCTCATCATCGCATCGCCAGTCAATCTGATCCATCCAACTGACAGAAGCTGGATAATTTCGCCGCAGAAAATCCGTCAGCACCTGTTTGTAAGCGCTGATGTTGTCCAGAAAGTCTTCTTTCAGTCCCGGCGATACCACGCGCAACGCCAGCGGCTTCTGCGGAAACGCCCGGCGCAGTATCTTTTCCATTTTCAGAAAGGAGGCTTCCTCCACCAGCACGCCAGATTCAAACGTGATGTACACCTTGCCCTGTGCCTGCACATAGACCACATGCGGCGCATGCAGCTGCCCCTTGAGCTGGGGTAACTCGGCCACAATCTGCGCCAGCAGCTCGTCATAACTCATGTGTTTCCTCCTTCCGCGTGATTTCACCGTTTTTCGCGTCTCTAACCTGAAAGAAAGGACAGGAGCGTTGCTTCTGTCCTTTCAAGATTAAGCGTTACGCCTGTTGCGCCTTTTCCTGCGCAATTTTCCGCGCCAGACGGATTAGTTCACCGGCCAGATCCTCCTCGACCACCATTGGCTCCTGTCCCTTGACGAACAGCACACCGCCGCGCTTGCCACCAGCCATGCCGATGTCGGCCTCACGCGCCTCGCCGGGGCCGTTGACGACGCAGCCCATCACCGCCACCTTCAGCGGCACCTCAATATCTGCCAGCTCCTTTTCCACCCGGGCAGCAATGCCGGCCACGTCGATGCAGGTACGTCCACAGGTCGGGCAGGAAACAAGCTGTACGCCGTGTGTGCGCAGATTGAGGGCGCGTAGAATATCCCACGCCGCTTTCGGCTCGGTGATCGGGTCGCCCGTCAGGCTGACGCGGATGGTGTCGCCAATGCCTCTGGCCAGCAGCGCCCCAATACCAATGGCGCTCTTGATTGTCCCCTGACCGGGCAGCCCGGCTTCGGTGACGCCCACATGCAGCGGATAGGCGCACTGTTTGGCTGCCAGCTCATACGCATCAATGGTCAGGCGCACATCCGAGGCCTTCATGGACAGCACAATGTCCGTAAAGCCGACATTTTCCAGCATCCGTGCATGCCCCAGCGCACTTTCCACCAATCCCTGTGCGCAGGGGCCGCCATACTTGTGCAGAATTTCCTTCTCAATGGAGCCGGTATTTACGCCAATGCGAATCGGGATATGATGCATCTTCGCCGCCGCCGCCAACTCGCGCACATGTGCCTCGCCGCCAATGTTGCCGGGATTGATACGCAGCTTCTGGATGCCATTTTCCGCCGCTGCAATGGCCAGACGATGGTTGAAATGAATGTCCGCCACCAGCGGCACGGGCGAACCATCCACCAGCGTGCGCACCGCTTTGGCGCATTCCTCATCATAGACGCTCACGCGGACAATATCGCATCCGGCTTCGGCCAGCGCCCGAATCTGCTTCAGCGTCGCCTGTGCGTCGCGTGTGTCCGTGTTGGTCATGGACTGCACCCACACCGGGTGATGACCGCCAAGCATCAAATTGCCGACGCGCACCGTAGAAGTCTCGTACATAATTGCTCCTTATCTCCCCAGCAGGGTCAGTACGTCCTTAAACACCAGCAGAATCATCAGGCCAAACAGCAGCGCCATGCCAATCAGGTTGACAACGGCCTCCTTCTGCTGCGGAATCGGTTTGCGACGGATGGCTTCCAGCAACAGGAACAGGAAGCGTGCGCCGTCCAGTCCCGGAATCGGCAGCAGATTCATGATGCCCAGATTGATGGAGATCAACGCCAGCGAATTGATAAACGCGGCAAAACCATAGGTGGAAACCTGCTCGCTGACCACAGCCACCGTTCCCACCACGCCGCCGACCTCATCCAGTCCGGCTCCGGTCGTCACCATATCGCGCAGCGCCGACCAGATGGCCGTCGCAGCATAGAGGCAGGTGTCCCAGCTTGTTTTCAGCGCTGCTCCGGGCGATACCGCCAGCTTCTGCGAAAGCGCCTGATTCTGAATCTGCACGCCCACGCGATAGCGCGAAAGCTCCGCATCATAGCTCGGTGTCAGGGTGAGGCGGAGATATTCCCCGTCGCGGAGAACCAGCACATCCGTCTCCTCGCCGCCTGCCGCCGCCACCAGTGTGGTCATGTCCGTCGCCGGATTCTCCTGCCCCAGCGCTTCGCCGCCAATTTCCAGCACCACATCGCCAGCCTGCATTCCGGCGCTGTAGGCCGGACTGTTGGCTTCCACCTCGTTGACAACCACCTGATACCCCGTCATGCCGCCAATCCAGAAATACACAAACAGCACCACCAGCGGCAGCAGGAAGTTCATCCCCGGCCCCATCAGGACGGACAGCATCCGCTTCCAGACCGGCTGCCGATAAAACGCCCGGGGATCGTCCACCGACTTTCCCTCTGCGTCGTCCTCACCGTAAAAGGCGCAGTAGCCGCCCAGCGGAATGCAGCGCAGCGCAAACTTCGTGCCGGATTTTCCTGTCCAGCCCACGATTTTCGGGCCAAAGCCGATGGCAAATTCCATTACTTCAATGCCCGTCATGCGTGCGAAAATATAGTGACCAAACTCATGAACCGTAATCAGAATGCCCAGCAGCAGAATCGCCGCCAGCAACGATATGATCGACATAAAATTCCTTTCCCGTTGGCAACCGAAGCCGCCAATTCCGAAAGTTCAATAGAATTTGCTGATTTTCCGCCGTTTACAGCGCGCACTTGATTTCCCCTGCCACCTGGCGCGCGTGACGGTCGGCCTCAAAAATATCGGCCAGATGATTCGCCGGCAGATTTCCGCAGCGATTGAGCGTCTCCTCCACAATGCGGTTAATGCCGCCAAAGGGAATTTCATCGTGCAGGAAGGCATCTACCGCCACCTCATTCGCGCCATTGAGGATGGTGCAGGCCGCGCCGCCAGCCCGGATGCATTCTCCGGCCAGCCGCAGCGCCGGGAATCGTTCCGGGTCGCCCTTTTCAAAGGTCAGCGACCCCAGAGAGAACAGATCCAGCGGCTGAATTCCCGTCGTCATGCGCCGGGGATACGTCATGGCGTAGGCAATCGGCACGCGCATGTCCGGCACGCCCATCTGCGCCAGCACTGCGCCATCGGCAAACTCGATGGCCGAATGTACGATGCTCTGCGGATGCACCACGACCTGAATTTTTTCCGGCGGCATGTCAAACAGCCAGTGCGCCTCAATCACTTCCAGCGCCTTGTTGAACATGCTGGCTGAATCAATGGTGATTTTGGCACCCATCGACCAGTTGGGATGATTGAGCGCCTGTGCGCGTGTCGCATGTTCCATCTGCTCGCGCGTCCAGGTTCTGAAGGGGCCACCGGAGGCCGTCAGCAGCAGTCGGGAAACCGGATTGCCGCCAGCGGCCTGCAAGCACTGGAAAATGGCCGAATGCTCGCTGTCCACAGGCAGAATCGGCTTGCCGATGCGTTTGGCTTCCTCCATCACCAGATGGCCGCCTGTCACCAGCGCCTCCTTGTTGGCCAGCAGCACCTGACGCTTCGCCGCCAGCGCATCCATTACGCTTTGCAGCCCGGCAATGCCCACCACGCTGACCAGCACCATGTCCGCCGGAATCTCCGCGGCGGCCGCGTGCAGCGCCTCCTGCCCCATCACCCAGCGGCAAAAGCGCACATCCTCCGGAATTTCCTCCATCGGAATGGCTTCTGTCAGTCCTGCCATTTCCGGTCGGAATTGCCGTACCTGCTCAAACAGCTTTTCGCGGCTGCTTTTCGCCACCAGCGCTACCACGCGAAATTCCTCCGGGTGTAGGCGAACCAGTTCCAGCGCCTGTGTCCCGATAGAGCCTGTCGAACCCAGAATCGAAATGGTCTGCATGGGTGTTTCCCTCCTGCAAAACTTCTTCCATCGTTTACATCATGACCATCAGGCGATAGCAGAGCATCAGCATGGCCATGAACAATATGCTGTCCAGTCTATCCAGCATGCCCCCGTGCGCAGGAAACAGGTTGGAAAAGTCCTTGATGCCGCAATGGCGCTTGACCAGCGAGAAAAACAGATCGCCCATCTGTCCGGCCACGCCGCCCAGCAGACCCAGCAGTAGGTACTCATACCATGTCGGAAGCTGCTCAGCTCCGGAAACCAGCTCGGCAACCACGCCAATGGCAGCTGCTGCCAGCAGGGCGCCAATCATGCCGCCAACAGCGCCCGATACCGTCTTGTTGGGGCTGACAGCCGGGCAAAGTTTCGGCCCTTTGAACGCCTTGCCAACCCACATCGCCATCGCATCCGCCATGCAGGGGATGCCCACCATCAGCGCCAGCAGCGTTACCTGCACAGACTTTGGGGAAATGTCCGTAAAGGAAATCACGCACATGCCCGGCAGCGCGATGGTCAGCATCGGCAGCATGCTCAGCGCCGCGTCTTCCAGCTTCGGTTCGCTGCGAAAGATGACGCACATCATCGTCAGGAAGCAAATGCCCATGATGATCGGCAGCAGCATCTTGGTTCCCCACAGCAGCGTCATGGGAATTGAAACAACCATGCCAACCCAGGTTGGCCAGGCCACCGGACGATGCCCGGCCTGCGTCAGCGCATGAAACTCCTCCTGCACACCGAAGCAGACCACGACCATCACTACCAGCGCCAGCACCCAGCCGCCTAACAGCACTACCAGCGCCGCAGCCAGCGCCAGCAGCAGACCCACGACTGTTTTTTGATTCATGGATACTTTCCTCCTCATTGCTTTGCAATGCCTTTTCCTTTTCAGCATACCATGTCGATGAGAACAGAATATGAATTTCTCATCCAAAACACATTTCCATGCCATCGGGAAAAAAATCCAATGGCACTCCTCAGGAAAGGCGTTTGCCGAATCGACGCTCGCGTCCGCCGTAGGCCACCAGCGCTTCGTCATAGTCGGCTACGCTGAAATCCGGCCACAAAACCGTGGGAAACTCAAATTCCGCATAGGCACATTGCCACAGCAGAAAATTGCTCAACCGCATCTCCCCACTGGTGCGAATCATCAAATCCACATCCGGCTGACCGGCTGTATAAAGCTGCTGCGCAAAGGCGTTTTCGTCAATTTCCTCCGGCTTGCACTCGCCCCTTGCCACCTTTTCCGCCAGCAAACGCGCCGCACGGGTCAATTCCGCACGTCCGCCGTAGTTCAGAGCAATGTTCAGGTGCAAGCCGGTATTTTTCTCCGTCCGGTGCTCCGCTTCGCACATCGCTTCGCGTTGTTTGTCCGGCAAGGCAGATTTGTCCCCCAGAATCAGGATACGGACATTTTTTTCATCCAATTCATCAATTTCCGAGGCAAAAAAGTCCAGTATCAGCTGCATCAACGCGCCCACTTCCTCCGGCGAGCGCTTCCAGTTTTCCGTCGAGAAGGCGTAGATGCTTAACGACTCAATTTTCAGGTCGTCCGTGTGCCGGATAATTTCGCGCAGCGCCTCCGTCCCCTGCCGGTGTCCCATCGACACATTCAGGCGGTGCTTTTTCGCCCATCGGCCATTGCCGTCCATGATGATTGCCACATGGCGCGGCAGCTTCTGAAAGTCTTCGCGCTGCATCGCGTGATGAGCATGCGTCCGTCGTTCGCGGCGCATTTTGATGTTTTGCAGCCATGCGTTTGCCATTGTTTTCTCCTTCGGTGCAGCGCGTTTGTTTGCGCAGCTGAAAATAAAAGGAAATGCGCAGACTTCCAGGGGCTGGAAGACTACGCATCGCCTACTTGGGACGCTCTAACAATATACGAATCCGTCAAAGCGTCCCCTGTTTCCTATTGCATGGTCGGCGCAGTGGGACTTGCATTTGGAAGCTCGTCCTCAAAGCGGCTGACCGTCAACACATTGCCCTGTGCGCGGATCACCCGAACGGTTCCCTGCTCACGCCCTTTGGGCGGCAGCGTTTGAACAATCTGAGGCGTTACTCCCTGTGCATCGCACACTTTCAGCGCATCTTCCAGGCGCATGCCCAGCAGCTCCTGCAATTTCATGGAGTTTTTAGACCTCCATGATTTCCTTTTCCTTGGCCGCGCAGATGGCATCCACGTCCTT
>CAZGKQ010000011.1:18608-19694 GCA_964526125.1 uncultured Faecalibacterium sp. | reverse complement strand
CAGGCCGTCATGGTAATTGCCGGGGGAAACCTCCACCCACGTCGCCCAGGAGACGGCGTTCAAGACCGTCAGATCCTCCGCCAGCGTCTGCGCCAGCACAATCGCGGAATCCATGCCCAGATCCGTGCCGTTCACCATCTCGCACCATTCGCTCATGCGGATTTTCACGTCCGGATACTGCACCTTCATCCAGTTGCTGAAGCTGATTTTGCTCTGCGTGTTCGACCAGTAGGAGTGGCAGTCAATGGCCGTGAAGTGATCCTTCAGCAGATGGTTGCCCAGAATGGCGCTGACATATTCCGTCGTTTTGCCACCCCATTCGCCGCTTTCAGGGCCGGACAGCTCCACACCGGCCAGCTTCGGGCGCTTTTCCAGTTCGTTCAGGAAGGCGATATACACCCCGGCAATTTCCTCCGGTTCGTAGTGACAGCCTTCCTGTCCGCTCGTCCAGTCCCACTGCGGCTCGTTGATGGGCGAAATGAAGCGCACCGGAATGCCCATGTCCACAAAATGCTCCGCCACGTCGCAGGCGTATATCGCCCACGCTTCGTAGTTCGCCGGATCAATATTGTTCCGCTCGCCGCCCTCGGTCATGTGCGCCATGCCGTTCTTCGTCAGGCGCTCGATGGGGCTGTTGAAGAACAGCACGACCTCCTCCGCGCCCAGACGAACCACTTCCTGCATGAACCAGACCGCGCCCTCGTCCTTCGTCCAGTCGTACACACCTGCGTCCGTTTCAAAGGACTGCGCCCGGCGGTTGACATCGCTGTAGTTGCCCTTGCCGCTGTCCGCCGAGCCTGCGCCCAGATTGTAGCGGTAGTTCGTCAGACCGATGCCCCAGTTCCGGTCGTAGAGCAGCGTCGCCAGCTGCTCGCGTGCCGTCCGCCCCGTGTTCAGATACGGTTCGTCCCACAGTCCGGCGTACTGCGTCCACCATGCGCCGCTTCCGCCAAAGGATTCCAGCGTCTGGTATTCCTGCGACTCGTTGATTTTCACCTGCGTCACCTCCGCATGCGCCGTCGCTCCGCCCAGCACGGGCAGCAGCACGGCTCCGGTCAGGATGGTTGCCAGTATTCTTTTCAGCAT
>CAZGKQ010000011.1:4636-18508 GCA_964526125.1 uncultured Faecalibacterium sp. | reverse complement strand
CGCTCCAGCAGCGTCACCTTGTTGGCACTGATGAAGGTCGTCGCCAGCTTATTGGCCATGTAGGGGCCGTTGGGGTCAAAGTAACGCGTGTAGTAGGTATCGCCATAGTTCCACACGAAGGCCAGAATCGCCACCGTCACAATCGCCGGGATGGCATTGGGAATCATGATGCGGAAGTAGGTGCGATAGAAGCCGCAGCCGTCAATCAGCGCCGCCTCTTCCAGCTCCTTGGGAATGTTCTTGAAGAACTGGCTGAAAATCAGGATGAACAGCGACTGATTGACCCCAAAGCCCAGCAGCGCCATCAGATACAGCGTCGCCGGCTGACCGATCAGGTTCACTTCCTGCCCAAAGATGCGCATCATGCCCATCGCATCGAAGTGGTTGAAGTAGATGTACTGCGCCAGCAGCAGCGACTGTCGCGGCACGAGGAAGGACAGCACCACCAGCACAAACATCAGGCCACCAAGGAAGCGGTACTGCACGCGAGCCATCGTGTAGCCCGTGATGGCTGCGATAAACACCTCAATCGCCATCAGCAGCAGCGCCGTGCCGACGGATTTGACCATCGTCATCACGCCCTCCGGCATGGTCATGCGTGCCGCCGCCTTGAAGGAGACGGTGGAGAATTCCTCCGGAATCCAGATAACGTTAGGGTTGCCCAGATCCTCGATGTTGGACAGCACCGAGGGCACCAGCCGCAGGAAGGGATACAGAATCACAAAGCACAGACCGGCCACCAGCAGAAACGTGACCAGATTCATGAAAAACTCGCCTGTTTTCTTCTTCGCCAGATAAATGTTCTGCTCCGGCGAGAGCTTCACGCGGCGCTTCTTCTTTTTGTTATTTTGCATCGCCCTTCACCACCTTTCGCATCACCAGCAGCGCAATGCCCAGCATCAGCGTGACGTTGAAAATGTAAATTACCGACAGCGCCGAGCCGACACCGATCTCGTTTTTCGTAAACGCCAGCGCATACGCTTCCTCCGCAATGCGGCTGGTCAGGAACAGGTCCACAATCGTGTAGATGATGACAAACATCACAATGTGCAGAATCGAGGGAATTGTTACCTTCCAGAACGTTTCATACGCCGTGGCACCCTCAATCTTTGCCACCTCGTACATGCTGGGGCTGATGGATTGCAGCGCTGCCAGGAAGACCAGCGTCTGCACACCGCAGCGCGAAATGACTGAGAAGATGTTTTCCACAAAGCTGATGATGGACGTGAGGTACGTCGCAGGAATCGCAGTATAGCGCATCAGCGCCATCGCCACCATGCTCTGGGAGAACAGGCCTCCACCGGCCTGCACCCAGTCGCTGCCGGTGGAAACCGTCAGCATGTCCGTCACCACATCCAGACCCAGAATGATGGGCAGGAAGAAGATCATGCGGACAATGGCGCGTCCCTTGAACTTCCGATTCGCCAGCAGCGCCAGGAACAGCGATAGCAGCGTAATCAACGGCAGGTTGATAAGGACATTCGTGTTTTCATCCGTCAGCACACGCATGATCGGCTGATTATCGGTGGACAGCACGCTTGCGAACAGATCCACATAGTTCTGACCGCCGATGTATTCAAACGCCATGCGCCCCCCGTCGGGGACGGTGATCTCCTGAAAGGAGTAAAACACCGTCATGCCCAGCGGATAGGCAAAGAACATGATGAAACCAAGCAGGAACGGGATCAGAAACGTAAAGCCCAGCAGCTTGCGCTGTGTCGAGTAGGAAATGCTGTGTTTTTTCATTCTGCCGAGCCTCCTTCCACGAGGTTGTTTTCGCTGTTTGCGCCGTCCAGAATCAGGTAGCTCTGCGCCGCCACGGTCACGCCGTCCTGCTCCCAGGCCACCGCGCCGTAGTTGGTCAGCACACGCACGCCACCGGAATAGGTCGTTTCCGCTACTTCATCGGACAGCATGCGGTGTCCCGTAATGGTGCGACCACCCAGCGTTTCGCGCAACTCGGACAGCGCCTGCGCCGCCCGGTCGATCTCCGATTGCCATTTGCTCCACTGCACGGCGTACAACGATTCAAAGTGGCTGCTCTTGAGAATATCCGCGTTTTCATACGTCACGGTGTATTTCAGCCAGGTTCCCAGCTCCGCCGCCTGACACAGGTAGTAATCCAGCGAACGGGAGTTGAGGTTCACGTCCTCCGTTGCCACCGTCGTCAGGCCACGCAGCGCCAACTGACGGAACGGAATGGTCAGCGCAAAGGAGGTATAATCGCTGCTGCGCCGGGTGACGTCCACCGCAAAGGTGGTCAGCGGTGCATATCGTGCATCCGGGTCAGAGAGAGCCAGCGACTGCTCGCTCAGATTCTGCACCACGCCGGAGACGATTTCGTCCGCCGCCACGGCATTGATGATATTGCGATAGCGATAATCCGCGAAGACATCGTGTCCCAGATCCTCCGCCGCCAGACCGGAAGAGAGGTTCAGCGCCGTGTAGGCCGTCAGAAACTTCTCCGCCACATCCGGCAGATAGCGCGGTGAAATGCGCGTGTAGTAGCGAATATACGCATCGCGGCCATTGAACTTCGCCGTATCCTGTGCATAGGGGTAGATCGTCGCCGGTTCGTTGCCGAAATCGCGCAGCGCATGCGCCGAGGAACGGTAGCTGCGTCCGCCATCATACACACGGGTCAGGTTCGCCTGCAGGAAGACCTGCTGGTTGCGCGTCGCCGCCGTGTTCAGGGCGCTTTCGAGCTGCGCCAGCGTGCCGTTTTCAGACACGAGGCGTGCGCCGTCGTTCAGCTCCGAGATGATGCCGCCATTGAACGCGCCGTCATACTGAATCGCCGCGCCTTCCGGCAGCGCCTCGGAAATCTCCGCCAGCTGCTCAAAGGTCGTCATCGAGTGAATCGCGTCATAGGGAATGCCCAGCACGCGAGCCGTCTTCGTTATGGCACCGACGGCTTCCACATACAGGTTCGCCGTCCAGGATTCCTCCACCGTTGCGCCCGTCTTCTGCGCCAGCCAGCTGCGTGTCGTTTCCGCCATGTCGAAGTAGGTGACAGTCTGCGCGTAGGGGTAATAGCGCACGGTGAAATCCGTATTGATATGCCCTGAATCCGACAGATACGTCGCCCCGTTGTCGCTATACGCGCCGTAAATCTTGACCTTGGTGTATTCCAGCACATCCACGGAAGGGTAAATTTTGTTGCAACCCGATCCGGAAACAGAGGCCAGCGAAACGTGCAGGTTGGCCGTTTCCACGCCCTGCTCAATCACGCCCAGCAGACCGCTCTCCGCCTCCATGCCGCCGTAGAGTGCGCCGAAAACCGGCATCATCAGCTCTTCCGGATATTCGGACTGGTAGTAGTAATCCGCGTAGTAATCGTTATCCAGATAGGCGCGGACGTATTCCGGCACCGTGGCGGTGAAGGTGTTAAACTGCATCAGCGCCCCTGCACCATCCGGGGTCAGGAAGTAGCCGTCCTGCTTGTCCGCCGCGGCAGATGCGCCGAAGTTCGGCAGCAGGCACACGCGCTGAATCTCGTAGTAATCATTGCCCGTCTTCATCTCCTGCGAAGGCAGGCGCGCCACCAGCTCGCCGTTTTCCAGCGTCAGCTCCAGCACCAGATCGAAGATGGCCGGTTCATGGAATTCGGGCGTTACGCCAAAGAGGGCGCAGTCCTCAATCAGCATCTCCCGGGTATAGCCGATGGCCTTGGTCATTTCAATCAGCTGCGCCGAGGCCGATACCGGCGGCTTACCGGCGGAGGTCAGCACATAGGCATTTTCACGCTCGCGCTTGGTGTAGACCATTTTCAACGCACGGTTGTAGCGGCTTTGGAGCGTTTCGTCCAGCTGCGCAATAGCTGGCTGGATGAACTCCTCGTACCGGTCGATCGGGATGCGCTGGGGCAGGTATTCAAAGAATTCCTTGGAATCGCCCTCGTTGACGTTCATCTCCACGCGCACGCCGTTTTCCAGCTGATACAGCGTGTAGGTACCAAACGCCACGCAGTTGTCGTAGGTGTTCCAGTCCAGCAGGTTATTGTCCTCGCCCAGATAGTACAGGCGGAGCAGTGCCTTGTCATCGCCCTCCGTCGCACCGGAAACCGCGCTGGACCACGAAATGCCCGTCGCGTCGTCCGTCAGGGTGAAGATCAGCTCCTGCGTGTCCAGCGCCAGTGTGCGGCCACCCTCGTGCGCAACCTCCACCGTGCCGCCCACTTCAATCGCTTCGCCAATGACCGACTGGCGTGCCGACTGCACGGGAATGTCCACCGCCGTCAGCTGGAAGGATGGGGCGTAATACCCCAGGTAGCTGCCAAGCGCCAGCACCAGCAGCAGCAGCAGCGTCCACAGGACAGGATGCGCACCATAAATCTCCTTGAGCTTTCTCATTGCGTTCCTTCCTCCTTCTTACAGCCGCCGCATCAGCTCTTCAATAACGTCCTTGAAGAAGCTGACCATTCTTTCCAGCATGGTGAACAACAGCACGCCCAGGAACAGGATGATTGCCGCTGCCACCACCGTCAGCAGAATGGAGGCCAGATTGCCGCCCAGCGAGTATTCGTGAATCGTCCCCAGCCCGGCCACGATGAGGAATGCGAACCAGACGTAGATGAGCATCTGAATGGCCGTGAGGATCATGGTTTCTTCCGTCGTGACGAAATTGCTTAAAAAGCAGATCAGCGAATCGCCAATGATGAGCAATGTCAGCGAGTAGCACAGAACGATGAAAATGTCCTTGAGCTTGCCCTTGCCATTGAAGAGTGTCGTAATCGTCCAGTTGGATACGCTGAAAAGCAGGATCAGGGAGATGGACTGGATGAAAATCGACACGCTGTCCATCTGATCCGGGTCGGAAAGGTTCATCACGAAGCCGGTGTACTGATACTTCAGGCACTGCACCACGCCGTAAACGGCCAGCAGCAGGAAGGCCAGCAGCAGCGACCCCTGATTCCGGAAGCGAATCTCAAAAAAGCCGTCAAAGGGATGAACCAGTGAATAGCCCCAGTAACTGAGTTTTTCGCGTGAAATGAGCTTCTTCATTTGTTCTGCCTCCTGACTTTACGATGATACGCCACCTCCGACCAGAGGACCGCGCCGATCAGCACCACCGCTACCGCCGCGATGATGCCGAAATGATCTCGCATCACTTCGCTCCGGTAGCCCTTGTATGCCTTGGAATAGAATTCGTGGTTATTGCCAAGCTTGAAGTAGTACATGGCCTGTTCGTAATCCTCCTGCATCAGGTAGTTCTTCCCGATGCCGGTATACGCCGTTTCCAGATTGCCGCACAGGCGCAGCACTTCCTCGTACCAGGTGGTTGCTTCCTCCCAGCGGCCACGATAGTAGCTTTCGCTGGCGCGCAGCAGCGCCGTGCCGAATTCCGTCGGCTCGAAGATGTACACGCACTTCAGATCGGCATCGCCAATGACCAGTTTATCGCCCAGCCAGGCCACGGCGCTCGGGTTTTTCAGGTCGCCTTTCAGGTTTCCGGAAGATCCCATGGCGCAGAGCATCTCGCCGTCAAAGTTGTACATGAAGATGTGGCCGCGTGTCTTGTCCACCACCACATAGGTGCCGGTGTCGTTCACCGCCAGATCGGTGAAGGCACTGGACGAATCGGTGGTATACAGATCGCCGATAATCCGGAATCTCGTCTCGTTGCGAAGCACGTCTTCGCCCTTGAAATTCAGGCGGTAGACCATCTCCGACGCGGCGGAGTCGTTGGTCACGGCCATGATGAAGCCTTCGCCGTCCAGCGCGATGTTGTTGAAGGCCGGGGCGTACTGCTTGCCCATTTCCGCCTTCTGCTCATCGCTGGCGATGGATTTCCAGAAGTAGTCCAGCAGATTGACCTGCGGCTCATTCACGCCGAAATAACGGGAGAACGTGCCGTCCTCATTCAGCTCAATGATGCCCTCGTAGGAGGATTGCACCACCAGATAAATGCGGTCGGCGTTGTCCACCACTACCTTGGAGGGCTTGAATTCCGTCACGCCGGTCATGTCCTCCGGGCGGTTAATCGTCCGCTTGTGGGTGTAGGTGAGGCCATCCAGCACGATCACGCGCTGTGCCTGGGTGTCCGCAATGTAGAGTTCCTGCGCCTTCTCGTGGTAGAACACGCCCTCGCAGCCATTGAGCATCAGCTGCGATCCGTCGGGATTGAGCGCAATCTTGTTGTTTTCATCGCGGATGGTTTTGAGCGTTTTGACCATCGTTCCCGTGCTGTCCAGCACATGCACGCGGCTCTGGCGGCTGTCCGCAATGAAGATGCGGCCATCCTCGCTGGTGCAGACATCGTCCACCCGATCCAGCGCAATGCCGCGCAGGTTCTCCGAGGTAATCACCTGCGTCAGCAGGAAGGGAGCGGGCGTAGAATGAATGTTGCCAAAGAAGTCAAACGTGTAGCCCTGATAGGCATTGCTGCTGCCATCGGCCGCCGTAGCCACGCCGGAAAGCAGGAGCATCGCACAGAGGGTCAGCAGAAGAAGCTGTTTCATTCGTTTCATTGCGCACCCTCCTTAATCCTTCATGCCCGAGGTGGACATTGTTTCAATCACGTTGGACTGGCTGATGACGAATACCGCCACCGGCACCACCATCATAATCAGCGAAACCGCCGAAGACACGCCTGTACGCGCAATGCCGCCGGAAACAAGCTGGCTGAGCACATAGGAAACGGGCTTGAGTTCCTCCGAGTAGATGAACACACCACCCGTCGTTCCCCACATCTGCTGGAAGGACAGGATAATCAGCGTAATCCACGCCGGTTTGCACAGCGGCATGATGATGCGCCAGTAGATGGTAAACTCGTTCGCCCCGTCGATGGTGGCCGCCTCCAGCAGGCTGTCCGGAATCTGGCCGATGAAGTTCTTCATCAGGTACAGACCCAGCGTGCCGCCAATGGCGGTCAGGATCACGGCGGCCTGCGTATTGACCAGCCCCATGTAGGACATGATCAGGTAGCAGGGAATGGCCGTGACAGAGGAGGAGAACATCAGCGCATAGACGATCAGGCTGCTCATCAGGCGACTGCCGGGGAATTCATACTTTGCCAGCGCAAACGCCGCCAGAGAGCCGAGAATTACCGTGCCCAGCGTACCAAATCCCGTGATAAATGCCGTGTTCCACAGATAGCGGCTCATCGGCACGTCGAAGGATTCCAGAATGTAGGCCAGGTCGAAGAAGTTGTTCAGCGTCGGATTGTCCACGGTCAGGCGCGGCGGAAAGATGAAGATTTCACTCATCGGCTTAAACGCACTGACCACCGTGTACACCAGCGGAAAGATGGAGAACAATCCGAACAGCCCCAGCAGCACGGACAGGGCAATATCCACCGCCAGAGAGCGGCGACGGCGCAGCTTGCGGCGGCGCAGCGCTGCCCGAATGCCCGTCTTTTTGGGAGGCTTGGGATAAAGATTCTTTTTCTTTGCCATTTTTCTTTTCCTCCTTATCCCAGCTTGCGCAGCACCTTCTGCACCAGAATGTTGCAGAAGATCATAATCAGGAACAGCACCACGGCAATGGTGCAGGCATAGCCCATCTCATAGCGCAGGTTGCCGTAATCGTGCAGATGCGTCATGATGGTATGACCGGCATAGTTGACCGAGGGGAAGCCGACCAGATCCAGGCTGATCTGGCTGACGGAGAAGGACGAAGTGATCTGCATCACCGCGCCGAACATCAGCTGCGGCTTCATGGCCGGAAGGGTGATGTACCACAGCTCCTGCCAGCGGTTGCGGATGCCTTCCACCGCACCGGCCTCATACATGGCCTTGTCCACCGTTTGCAGACCGGCGATGAAGGACAGGAAGGACACGCCCAGACTCAGCCACAGCTGCACGACGATCAGGATCGGCATGATGTAGCTTTCCGTCGTCAGCCACAGGATGGGTTCTTGAATCAGCCCCAGCTTCATCAGCCATGCATTCGCCCAGCCGTAGGTATCGGAAGAGAAAATCAACTTCCACACCAGATACACATTGCCGGAAATGGACGGCGCGTAGAACACCAGCGTCATGATGGCACGCGGAATGGGCGGCAGCTCATTGATGAGCCATGCAAACAGGAAGCACATCAGGTAGGAGAGGGGGCCGGTCATGACGGCGAACACCATCGTGTTCTTAATGGCCGTCAGGAACACCTCGTCCTCCACGATCAGGGTCACATAGTTGCGCATGCCCACCCATTGGGGCATGGAGGTCATGTTGAAGGAAGTAAAGGAGAGCATGATGGCCGCCGCCACCGGCAGCACCGTGAACAGCACGAACACGATGGCAAAGGGCAGCACCATCAAATACTGGTTGCGGTACTTTTTCAGCGCCGCACCAAAGGTCATTTTCCGGGCACTTTTTGTCATGGTCGTCTGTTCACTCCTTTTCAGCGCCGTTCCAGGTGGCCTGCGTGGACAGGCCGAACTCCTCGCGCTTCTTCGTCAGTTCGCGATCAATGTCGCGGATGTTCAGGTACAGCGTCTCTCTCGGATTGCTCAGATTGGCCACCACGTCCTCAAACGCATAGCCGATCATGCGCGTATTCATGTAATACCCCGGTACGGCCGGCATGCTCCACAGGTGGTCAAACTGGCTCAGCAGCTGCTTGAGTTCGTCGTTGCTCCACGGCAGCTGGCGAATCACGTTCGGGTCAGCCGCCGGATAGCGCGCCGCCGTGCCCATGATGGCTTCCAGCGTATTGGCGTAGGATAGCTGCGACTCCGTGCTGTTCCACCACTTGACGAACTCCCAGGCCGCTTCCTTATCGTCCGCGCCCTTCATGATGACCGTCTGTACCGTGTCGCAAACGTAGGTGTTGTCAATCGTGCCGTCTTCCTTCTCCGTTCCCAGGAAGGGTGCGAAGCTCCACAGACCCTTGATTTCCGGCGCGAAAATTTCCAGCGTGCAGAAGGTGGTGTAATCCGTCACACCGATGGGCATTTCGCCCGTGCGGAAGCGGTTGGCGAAGTCCACCTGCACTTCCAGACCATGCACCGTGAACAGATCCGTATACCACTTGAAGGCCTCCATCGCCGCGTCGCTGTAGAGCGCCGAGGCCACGCCGTAGTCATTGCCCTCGCCCAGATAAACGTCACCATCGTTTTGATAGACCATGGAGCTGAACACGTTTAGACCCGTCGCCACGCGAGTGGACGGCATGTAGCAGCCGTAGTTTTCGCGGCTGAGGACAGGGATCATTTCCATCAGTTCCGTCCAGGTACTCGGAACGGACAGCCCCAGCTCGTTCAGGATGTCCTTGCGGTAGAACACCATCTGGAACGTCACCTGTTCCGGAATGCCCCATGTGCCGTCCTGATATTCGCAGGCACGCAGCACGCCTTCCGGATAGCGGCTGACGAATTCGTCAAAGCCCTCCAACTGGCTCATTTCCACCGTCGCGCCGCGCATGGCGAAGTCCTGACTCGTCGCCTGACTCAGGCCAATCACCACGTCCGGTCCGTTTCCGGCCAGCGCGGCGCGCAGCACCACGTCCGTGGGAATCAGCTGCAACTTAACGCTGATGTCCGTGTTGGGCGAGAAGGTTTCGTCGATCATGTTCTGGATCATCTGTGCCTGTTCGCGACCGGCGGAGGCCATCCAAACCGTGATTGTGCGCGACTTTTCGCCGGAGGCCTCATCCGACACGACGCTGGAGGTGGAGTGGAAGAACGTCGCAAAGAAGCGGCGGAAACCCATCACCACACCGTCCAGCCAGTTTTCCTGCGCCGCAGGCAGCGTCTCCGCTCCGGCAGAAATAGACAGGCTGTCCAATTCCAGCGGCATGGTGGAGACATTCACAATCCATGTACCCAGCGCCGAAATATTGTTCTTGAACTGCGACAGCTCGCCCACAATCTCTTCCGGATCGCGTGCCAGCTTCTGCGCCTCGATCGCCATCTTTTCCAGCAGGGCGGTATTCTCGCCCTTTTCGCCGGTGATGGCCACCATCTCGTCCACCAGTGCGAAGAGGCGTTCACTCTCCTGCGTCAGCGTCTCCACAAGGCCCGGAACCTTCTTGACCACTTCATAGTCGATGAACTGGCTCGGAGACTGACCCGTGATCTGAATCGTGTGCAGATAAAGGTTGTTGAGCGTCTTGAGCGATTCCTCCACCTGACTGACCACGCCGCCGACACTGCCCAGCACACATTCCAGCGAAATGTCATTTTCGCCCTTGTGCAGGTAGATGTAGTACGGCGTGCCGTCTTCCTGTGCCAGGGTGTAGTGCTGCATCTTTCCGCTGTACTGGAAGGCCAGCACCTCCGCCTCGGCAAAGGGGACTTCCCCATTGACGCGCAGACGACGATAGCTCGTCACGCCACGCGACGTCTGGCGACCCTTGAAGGATAGCACATACAGCCCATCCTCAGGTGCCGTAATGCGCCAGGTAATGGAATCGCCCGGCTGTGCCCAGTTGTCCGCGCCAATCGTGGAATACAGGATATGCCACGGATGATATGGCACGAGCGCACTGTCAGAGTAATTCTTCTGAATAGTAATGGAGGGAGAGGATTTCAGAATGTCCACCGTACCGCCCTCGCGGCGTTCCGCCTGACAAATGATCGGCTCGCCCTGATAGACAGCACCCATCTCCTGCCACGAGGCCAGTGTTTCCGCGTAGGTCAGTTTCTTCTCCGACGCAGCAAAGGACAGCGACGTAATCTCCATCGGCTCTTTCACCGAAACGAAGGAGAGCGTGTGCTTTCCGGCGGTCAGGTAGAACAGAAGCGGCGCACCGCTGCGGCGGTCGTAATCCTCCAGCCACACGGTCTGTTCTTGATACACTTCCGTTGCATTGGGGCGAATCTCGTTTTCATTCTTCAGGCGAATTTCTTCATCCGTCCAGATGCGCTTGAAAACGATCTGCGTCAGCGCCTCATACGGTGCCTGACCATCCAGCAGCACCTGGCGCTGAATGTCGGAGGTCGTACCCGGCAGGGCAATGTAGCCCACCTTCAGGTTGTAGAAGCCGCTTTCCTCGACCGTAAACGTCCAGTCGATGCGCCCTTCTTCGCCCGTCAGCACGCCATCCTGACCATTTTCCGCCACCATGCCGTCCTGCGCCGTCCATGCCGTCACGTCCAGCGTGATGGTGGAGACAGACAGCACATCCGCATAGCCAGTTTCATCCAGATAGGTCTGGTAGCTTTCCTCGCGTGCCGCCACGGAGCTGCTGGCCGGAGAGACGTGCATATGCTCGCTTCTGCCGCAGAACAGCAGGCAGAGCAGCGCGATCACCGCCACCGCAAGGATCGCCAGCAGGATTGCCTTCTTCTTTTTGGACACGGAATCACCCCTTTGAAAGTGTATCAAAGCCGATCGGCTTTCTGTGTTTGACAGGTCAACCCGAACCGACACGGTTCAGTGCCGATCTGCTTTGGAGCTTTCTGAAACAGTCAACACAAAGATAAAGAAAGTGGGCGTCGGTCAGGCTGTTGGCCCGTGGAACGCCCACCGAATTGCCGGGGAAGAACCGGGAAGACGCAGGGGGCAGGCAGACATTTTCTCCTGTCATGCCCCCTGCTCCCCCTGCTCCTCCGGTGATTAAAACAGTTTACTCAGCCACAACGGTCACAGTGATGTCGGCGGTCGCGGTGTTGCCAGCGTAGTCCGTCACCGTCAGGGTCACGTTGTAGTCGCCGGGCATGGTGGTATCCAGCTCGGACAGGTCAGCGGTTACGTTGTCCTTCAGATCCAGGCCGGACGCATCCTGCGCCGTCTCGACGTAGTTGTCTGCCCACTTGATGTCCGCCGTGTCGCTATCCATGGCCACGGTGGGCAGTTCGGCCTTCACGGTCAGGGTCGGAGCGACGGTGTTCGCCGGGTCATAGACCACAACCTTCACCTTCGCGCTGCCCTCGTTGCCAGCCTTGTCGGCATAGATGCCCTTGAGCTTGTATTCGCCAACGGTGTTCACGTCCACGTCCGTCAGGCAGAAGGTACCCATCGCCGGATCCAGCACGCCGTCAAAGCCATCCTTGGCGGTGAAGTACTGGCTGAAGTCCACGGTTTCCAGATCGGTACCCAGCGCGATCACGGCCTTGCCGCTGGTGGAAACTTCAGGTGCCTGGTTGTCGTTGAGGTCGCTGGAACCCAGAATCGCTTCCATCTTGGTCATGGTGGTCGTGAATTCACTCAGGTTCGCCGCGATGGCCACGTCATAGGAAGGCATGCCGTCCACGCCGTAGAAGCCCTTGCCCAGAATCTCATCCCACGCATCGCGCATGCCCAGCAGAGACGCAAAGTCGTTCGGAACGCACTTCTGCGCGTTGAAGATGAACGCATTCAGGATGCCTTCGCCATAGGTTTCGTTCAGGATGTCCAGACCATAGTCGTTCATGGCCGTAGTCTCGGACATAACGGTCTTGTACTCATCCATGGAGTCCACGCCGCCCTTGAGGTTGTAGTAGGTCTCCCAGTACAGGCGGAAAGATTCCAGCGCCAGACGAGCGGTATCGGAGTCAATGCCCTTCAGCACGCCCCAGCAGTCGCCCACGGAGATCACCTGACGATATTCATCGGAGTCCTTCTCCACGTCGTCGGGACGCGGCCAGGGCATCAGCGCCACGGATTCGCCGCGCGCGGTGCAGGCGTCCACCTGACCCTTGACGTGCCAGCTCGGGCACTCGGCAAACACGGTCGCGCCGCGGCCAAAGTCATAGCCGGATTCGCACCACTGAGGGGTATAGCCATTGTCATACACGCCGCAGTCCACCATCAGGCCCTTTTCGCGCAGGGAGCGGATGAAGTTGACTGCTTCGATGGTTTCTTCGGAATCGACCTGCAGACCCTTCGCGCCGTAGATCGCGCCGCCGTTGGAGTAGACAGCCGCCAGCGTCGCAAAGCGATGGTCGGTTTCATACGCCTGCACGGTGGACACCTTCGCGCCGTCGGGAGCGGGGGTGTTGGCGTAGTAAGCCTGAATCTTGGCCAGATAGTCTTCAAAGACGCTCCACGTCCACTTGTCCTGCTCCAGCAGGTCGGTGGGGTAGATGGTGCGGCCATTTTCGTCCTTGAGCGCGTCCACCTTCTCCAGCATGGTCATGTTGACCAGCAGGGGGAAGTACTGGTTGAAGGACACGTTGCTGTTCAGGAAGTAGTTATGGCCATAGACCTGGTCGGGCAGCATCCAGTCCGCGCCGTCGAACAGATCCGTGTAGTCATCCAGCGGCTGCAGGATGTTCTGCGCCAGAACGGTGTTCTCAGAGCCGTTCCACATCAGCGCAATGTCGCACACCGGATTGCCGGCCAGCACGCTCAACACCAGCTCGGAACGGGTGTCCTGCGCATACTGCACATATTCGATCTGCACGTTGTACTTTTCCAGCACGGCCTTTTCTGCTTCGATGCGCAGCAGACGGTCATCCTCGTTGCTCATGCAGTATTCGCCGGTGGTTTCATTGATCTTGTGGGGATCCAGGCCATCAGCCCAGTGTGTACCCCAACGGATCACGATCGGTTCGCTCTCAGCTTCAGCAGCGGCCAGGCTCACCATCGAGCACAGCATCGCCAGCGCCAGCAGCAGGGCAGTCAACTTCTTCATACGGAAAAACGACCTCCTTTTCTGCACCGTTTCTCCGCAGGGCGCGGAGAAATCGTGCCGGGCAAAAGCGCGTCCTCCAAAACCGTTTCCGGCCTTTCGGTGCCCACATCTTTCGCCCTTCTATGAATATTATATTAACGCGATTTGTCCGTTTTGTCAATAGCACATCTGGATAAATCAGCAGTTTCAACAAAGCTAAAACGTTTCCGAATGGTTTTTGAGCGTGTTTTCGTCATTTTGCGGCAAAAAAAGCACCAAAAACAGCATTGTTTTGGCTGTATTGCCGAAAGCGGTTTCAAAAATCCTGAAATTTTCATTTTGTGCATGAAGTTTCGGGATGTAACCTTCAAAAAAAGCTGCCTGAACACCGCATTTT
>CAZGKQ010000011.1:0-4536 GCA_964526125.1 uncultured Faecalibacterium sp. | reverse complement strand
CTTCACGCGGTTGAGCTGGTTGACCTCGCTTGCGCCGGGGTCAAAGTCCACCGCGCAGATATTGGCCTGCGGATAATGCCGCCGCAGCTGCTTGATCACGCCCTTGCCTACCACATGGTTGGGCAGACAGGCAAAGGGCTGAATGCACACGATATTCGGCACGCCCGTGAGCAGCAGTTCCGCCATTTCACCGGTCAGGAACCAGCCCTCACCATACTGATTGCCCAGCGACAGGAAGGGCTGCGCCAGATCGGCAATCTGCTCGATGGTCATGGGAGCTTCAAAGCGTTTGGACTTTTCCAGCGCCTTGAGTGCCGGACGGCGCAGCGCACGGATACCCTTCACGCCCAGCACCGCACCGGCCTCGCTTGTCCATCCCTTGCCCAGCGCTTCGTGCTTGAATTTTCCGTTGTAGACGGAGTAGTTCATGAAATCCATCAGATCCGGCACGACTGCTTCTGCGCCTTCCTCTTCCAGCAGCTCCACCAGATGGTTGTTCGCCACAGGCATGTATTTCACCAGAATTTCACCCACGATGCCCACACGCGGCTTCTTCACGTCCTCGTGGATGGGCAGCGTGTCAAACGCATCCACCAGCTGCTGGCACAAGTCCCCATAGTGACCATGGCCATTCACAAGATAGTCAATGCAGCGATCTGACCATTGCCGCGCCAGCTCATTGGCGCTTCCCTTTTCCACTTCGTAGGGACGCACACGATAGAGGCAGCGCATCAGCAGATCGCCCAGGACAATGGACTGCGCCGCGCTGAGCAGCAGCGGCAGCGTGAAGCGGAAGCCTTCGTTCGTTTCCAGCCCCCCGGCATTGACCGAAATGACCGGAATATGCCCCAGACCGGCCTTTTCCAGCGCACGGCGGATAAAGCCGACGTAGTTGCTCGCACGGCAGCAGCCGCCCGTCTGCGTCATGGCCAGCGCCAGCCGATCCGTGTCATATTTGCCGGACAGCACCTCCTCCATCATCTGACCCACCGTGATGATGGACGGATAGCACGCATCGTTGTTGACAAATTTCAGACCGGTATCAATGGCGCTGCGCGAGTCGTTTTCCAGCATAACCACATGGTAGCCGTGCTTTTCCATCACCGGCTGAAGCAGGCGGAAGTGGATGGGCGACATGTTCGGTGCCAGAATGGTATATCCCTGCTTCTGCATCTCGCGTGTATATTCCACGCGGTGATACTTCGCCGGAATCGGATGCGCCACGATGCCGCGCTTTTCGCGCTGTGCCATCGCCGCCAGCAGCGACCGTACACGAATGCGCGCCGCTCCCAGCGAATTGACTTCATCAATCTTAATCAGCGTATACAGCTTACCGCAGCGCTCCATAATCTCCGCCACCTGATCGGTCGTCACCGCGTCCAGGCCGCAGCCAAAGGAGTTGAGCTGAATCAGTTCCAGATCATCATGCTGGCAGACAAACTGCGCTGCCAGATACAACCGGGTATGATACACCCACTGATCCATCACGCGCAACGGATGATCCCCGTGGAAGGAGGCCGGAATGCTGTCCTCCGTCAACACGGCCAGACCGTAGGACGCAATCAGCTCCGGCATGCCGTGGTTGATTTCCGGATCCACATGGTACGGGCGACCGGCCAGCACAATGCCCTTGCGATGATTTTCCTTCATCCAGGCCAGCGCCTTCTGCCCCTCGGCACGCACATCCGTCTTGGCGCAGAGCTGTTCTTCCCATGCGGCATGGACGGCCTCGCGCACCTCTTTTTCCGGAATGCGGTACGTCTGGCGGAAGAAGCGCACCAGCGTATCCGCCGCCACCTTTTCGTCCGTCAGCGCCAGGAAGGGCTTGAGCATGCGCACGCGCCCTTCGGTCACATCTTCCACATTGTTGGCAATGTTTTCGGGATTGGCCACCACCATCGGGCAGTTGAAATGGTTCTGCGCCTGCATATCCTCCTGCCGCTCGTAAAACACGCTCGGATAGAAGATCGTGCCGACCCCTTCATCAATCAGCCACTGCACATGGCCATGCGCCATTTTCGCCGGATAGCATTCACTCTCCGACGGGATGGATTCCATGCCCTTTTCATACACTGCCCGGCTGGAAGCCGGAGACAGGATGACGCGGAATTTCAGTGCCGTCAGCAGCGTCATCCAGAAGGGGAAGTTTTCATACATGTTCAGCACCCGGGGAATGCCCAGCACGCCACGGGTGGCCTCTTCTTCGCTCAGCGGCTGATAGTCAAACAGGCGGTGCAGCTTGTAGGCCATGACGTTCGGGGCTTTTTCGCCCTTTGTGGCCTGTCCCAGTCCCTTTTCGCAGCGGTTGCCGGTGATGTGCCGTCTGCCGCCGGGGAAAAGGCTGACCGTGAGCATGCAATGATTGGTGCAGCCCTGACAGCGAGCCGTGCGCGTCTGCCATTGCAGCGCCAGAATCTCTTCCAGCGGCAGCGTGGAAGACGGCTCTTCCATGTCCTGCGCATGCTCCCGGGCAATCAGCGCCGCGCCGAAAGCGCCCATCATGCCGGAAATATCCGGGCAGACGGCCTCCACCCCGGCCAGCTGCTCAAAGGCACGCAGCACCGCCCGGTTATGGAACGTGCCGCCCTGCACCACAATGTGCGACCCCAGCTCTTTGGGATCGGCCAGCTTAATCACCTTGAACAGCGCGTTTTTGATCACCGAGCAGGCCAGTCCGGCGCTGATGTCCTGAATGGACGCGCCCTGCTTCTGCGCCTGCTTGACGTTGGAGTTCATAAACACGGTGCAGCGCGTTCCCAAATCCACCGGCTGCCGGGCAAACAGCGCTTCCGCTGCAAAGCCCTCCGCCGTATAGCCCATGGAATTCGCGAAGTTTTCCAGGAAACTGCCGCAGCCGGAGGAACAGGCTTCGTTGAGCAGAATCGTGTCCACCGAGCCGCTTTTCAGCTTGATGCACTTCATGTCCTGTCCGCCGATGTCCAGCACGCAATCCACCTTCGGGTCAAAGAAGGCCGCTGCGGTACAGTGTGCAATCGTTTCCACCTCGCCGTCGTCCAGGCGGAAGGCGGATTTGAGCAGACTTTCGCCATAACCAGTGGAACAGGAGCGTGCAATCCGCGCCGTTTTCGGCATTTTTTCCATCAGCTCGCGCATGGCCGTGCGCGCTGTGTCAATCGGGCTGCCGGAATTGCCGGCGTAGAAGCTGTAGAGCAGCTCGCCCTCTTCGCCAATCAACGCCACCTTCGTCGTGGTTGACCCGGCATCAATGCCCAGATAGCATTTGCCGCTGTAGGTCGCCAGATCACCGCGCTGTACCTTCGCCTTTTCGTGGCGGCGCAGGAAGGCCGCATATTCATCATGGTCGCGGAACAGCGGCGGCAGATGCTTCAGCCCAAAGGTCAGCATCACGCCCTGCTGTAACCGCTCCAGCAGGCTGTCCAGCGGCACTGCTTCCTCCGCCGAAGTGGTCATCGCCGCCATTGCCGCGCCCGTGGCCGCAAAGAGATGCGAATTTTTCGGCACGATGGCCGTTTCCTCCGTCAGATGCAGCGTGCGGACAAAGGCCTGACGCAGCTCCGACAGGAAATGCAGCGGCCCTCCCAGAAACGCCACATGCCCCCGAATCGGTTTGCCGCAGGCCAGTCCGGAAATCGTCTGATTCACGACAGCCTGAAAAATAGAAGCCGCCAGATCCTCCCTTGCCGCGCCTTCGTTAATCAGCGGCTGAATATCGCTCTTGGCAAACACGCCGCAACGCGCCGCAATGGGGTACAGCTCGTGATAATTCCGTGCCAGCTCATTCAGCCCCGGCGCGTCCGTTTTCAGCAGCGCCGCCATCTGGTCGATGAACGAGCCCGTACCACCGGCGCACACGCCGTTCATGCGCTCCTCCAAACCGCCGGTGAAATAAATAATCTTCGCGTCCTCTCCGCCCAGTTCAATGGCGACATCGGTCTGCGGTGCCGCCTTTTGCAGCGCTTCCGCCACCGCGACGACTTCCTGCACGAAACCAACGTGCAATGCCTCCGCCAGCGAGATCGCGCCCGAACCTGTCATTTGTACCTGCACGCGGCATGCCCCAAGCTCTGCCCGAGCCTCGCGCAGCATTTCCGCCAGCGTTTCCTGGGTGTGGGCGCAGTGGCGGCGATATTCGCCCCAGACCATCTGGCCGTTTTCATCCAGCAGCACCAGCTTGACGGTGGTCGATCCAATGTCAATACCTGCATAATAAGAATTCGAGGGATTCATGCCCATCTGCCATACCTCATCCATTCAGTCAGGCGTTTCTGCCACCACCAGATTCGCCATGACCATTGTCTTGTTATCTGAAGCTGAATTTTCCGCATTGCGTTCAGCTTCAAATAGGTACAATTCGCCGTGAATCGCAGAAATTCCTCTTCTTTTTCCAAAAAACAATCATGCTGCACACGAAAATTGTCGTTTTCCAGCGCAGAAATGCAGGACAACAACTTTCAGCAGCGTCCTGTTTTCCTGACTGTGAAAGAAATTGTGACCACAGCGTGAAAGATTCCGGTTTTCACCTTGCCAACGGGGAAAAAAGCCGCTATAATGGAG
>CAZGKQ010000010.1:14449-20311 GCA_964526125.1 uncultured Faecalibacterium sp. | reverse complement strand
TCCAGATTTTCACGGTCGGCGATCACCTCGTGAATGACACGCGGCGTGGGCAGTCCGGCGAGGGAGGCGTGCGTCAGGCAGTGCGCGGAAACCTCGTGGCGGCTGCCTTCAAAGAGCTTTTTCACGGCGGAGGTGGTCATGCGGCGGTAGGTGGCCTCGGGCGGATAGACCGTGCCTTCCGGCGCAAAACAGCCGCTGTTGAGATTGAACGTAGCGAGAATGCCGTATTCATCCAGAATGCGAACAAGCTCGTAGTCCGTTTCTACGCCGTCGTCGTAGGAGAGTGTCAGCGCCTTGCGCAGACCGTTGGGATAGAGGATCATCATGGGAAAAATCGCTTCCTTTCGGGAAATGTAATGCATTTGGGGAAAACGGGGTCTGTCTGCTTGTTATGCAGCGGCCTTTTTCTTCCGGGCGGAGAAGGCTTTCCGGAGCAGCCATGCCCCCGGCTTTTCAACCAGCAGCGTCAGGAGAATCGCCCCCAGCAGCGACAACCCGAAGCACAGCGCCATATACTGGTACTGCCATGGCCGGTCGCCCACCTGATTGGGCAGCTCGTATTCGGAATACGGGATATTCAGACGTTTCAGGTGGACGGCCAGATTCTGATGCAGCAGATAGTAGTTCATGGAGATGGCGGCCAGTCCGCCCATCAGCCGATTGCCCATCAGGAAACGCAGCGGCTTCACCGCGAAGGGCAGGGAGAGTATCAATCCGGCAATGGTCAGGCACAGCAGCGGACGGCGCATCATCTGAGCGGCCTGCATGGCCGATTGGCCGGCGGTGTACGCCTGGGCACGAATCACGCGCAGCATTCCGTAGAAGGAAAGAATGCACAGGAAGGTTGCTGCTCCCTGCCAGAGCCAGCGCAGACGGCTTTCTGCCGGATAAAGCTGCGTCAGCTTCACATACAGGAGGGCAGCCCCCATTCCCATGGCGTACACATCCAGAAAGTTGACAAGCTGGTTGACGACCATGTTGTATTCATCCAGCTTCCACACGCACAGGCCGCGGAATGCAAACGCCGCGGCAGCCATGCTCATCAGCGTGCCAAGGGGATTTTTCATCGCCCAGCGTGCCAGCAGGGGGAAGAGCAGATACGCCTGCATCTCAATCGCAATCGTCCAGGAGGCCACGCCGATGGGGGTGGCGATGTAGGTGCGATAGGAGAAGGTCTGCGTGAAGGTCAGGTGAGAAAACACATCGCGGAGCATGGCACCGGTGTTGCCGTTATAGAGATTCCACGGCAGTGCCACGACAAAGAGCATCAGCAGCGTGATGAAATAATAACTGGGGACGATGCGGATGATGCGCCGCTGGTAGAATTCGCGAACGCTTGGAACCGGCTCGCCCAGCAGCATGGCGCGCGCATAGGGCAGAAAGAGCAGAAAGCCGGAGAGCAAAATCGTGCCGTCCACCGGCATGTAACCGGCGCGCAGCAGATAATCCAGCGAATAATGCCCGATGGAGGGGGTCAGCCAGGACTGCTGCCAGAAGTGATACCAGCTGACGAGAAACACCATCAGCACGCGCAGCCCGTTCAGCTCCGGAATGCGGTAGCAGTTTGGACGGTAGATGCTTTTCATGTGGCCTCCAGCAGCGCGCGCATGCCCATGATGTAGCCATAGAAGCCGAAACCGACGATCTGGCCGCGACAGGCGCTGGCCGTGACGGAGCGGTGGCGGAATTCCTCCCGGGCATGCACATTGCTCATGTGGCATTCAATGACGGGAATCGGGACGGAGGCAATGGCATCATGCAGAGCGACGGAGGTATGGGTATAGCCGCCGGGATTGAAGACCACGCCGGTAAAGCCATCGAAATACGCCTGCTGTAGCGCGTCGATCAGGTCGCCCTCGTGGTTGGACTGAACGCAGCGCAGTTCAACGCCCAACCGCTCCGCCTCCTGCTGGCACAGCGAGAGCAGATCCTGATAGGTTTTCGCCCCGTAAACGGCCTTTTCGCGCAGACCGGTCAGATTGATGTTTGGGCCGTTGAGAATCAGCAGCTTTTTTTTCTCCGCATGCTTCGGGGCGGCATTGGTTGTATCACATGTCGCGCTCATAGTAAGTGCAGCTCCTTCATCAATTTTTCGCACAGACCGTGGGGCATTTCCCGTTCCTGCCAGATCTTTTCCGCTTCCACTGCCTGTGCAACCAGCATGTACAGTCCGGTGCAGGTGGGTGTTCCGGCAGCCCGGGCGGCGGCGGTCAGCATCGTTTCCGCCGGGTTGAAAATAATGTCAGCCACGGCGGAAGCACGGGAAACCAGCAGTGGCAGACGCGCCCGGTCGATGGGGCAGGTATCGCCGTGAGGGTACATGCCCACGGGGGTGGTGTTGACAATCAGGCCGCCCACATCGGGAAAGCTGTCGTAAAAGGCCTCGTAGGAGATTTCGTCCGGTTCCTTCGGTGTTCGGGAGACAATGGACACCTGCTTTGCGCCCATGCGCCGCACGGCGGAGCGGCACGCATGCATGGCACCACCCGACCCGAGGATGAAGACGCGCTGGCCGGATACCTCCATGTCAAAATGGCGCAGCATCTGCTCGAAGCCGGGATCGTCGGTATTAAAGCCACAGCTCTCCGAGCCGGTCAGCACGGTATTGACCGCGCCAACCGCCTGTGCAAAGGGATCAATGCGATGAAGCAGGGGCATCACAGCCTGTTTGTAGGGCACGGTGACGTTGAATCCGTCCAGCGTGTTCAGCAGCGTCTGGACGTTTTCCGCCAACGCCGACCGTTCGATTTCGATCAGACGATAATCCGCTTCGACACCGATTTCCGCCCAGATGGCCTGATGAATGGGAACAGAAACGCTGTGTCCCAGTTTTTCCCCGATCAATCCGTAATGCTTCATGGATAACGAACCTCCCTTACCGAGGGTATTATACCATGATTTTCTTTGGCGTGCAACCCTTGCAAAGTCAGCATTTTGTGCTGGAGTATAGAAGCTGGTATCGACGAAAAACATGGACTGAATATGGAAAAGGCCGTGAAAAACACTTGTAGCGTTTCACGGCCAGGGGAAAAGAATATTCATTGTTTATCCAATGCTTTATAGCTCAATCCCTAACGCGGCGGCGGCCTCTTCCAGAGTGACGGTCTGACCACGTTCCACATCTGCAAGATATTCTTCGTACAAGAATGCGCAGAAAGCATCGTCTTCCGCGTCTGAATTGGTATTCAGCACAGGTGGCGGTACAAACATGGAATTGCTTTTATTATTCATGGTCGCAGACTTCCTTTCTGTGGCATGAGGAACCAGCTATCAAGGGCGGCCTTATCAGCGTCCGGGAAGCAAGCACTTCTCCATCCTCATTATACCATGCCGAGAGCCATGATGCAATAATATGATGGTGACCGTTCATACCTTTTTCCTTATTCTCCTAGTTGTTCTTTCTGTTGCTTTTGCCGCAGCAGCTGATTCACCCGTGCCGTTTTCCGCCGGGTGATGGCGTAAATCACCGCCCAGATGATGAGATAACCAACGACAAAAACGATGGTGAATATCAGCAACGGCGTCGTTCCCTGCGCCAGCCAACCGTTGAGCAGATAGGTCGCCAGATAGCCTCCATACAGCACAATACCGTGAATCAGAACGGCCAGCATCAGCGGCAAACGCTCAATCTGATAGATGGCATTCATCCCCCCGGCAATGAACGCCAGCGCGGACAGGGACAGAATCCCCGTGCAAACCTGACGAACCGTCAGCGTCTGAACGCCCTGCTGTTGCAAAACCAGATAAAGCACCACCAGCACCATCGGGCCAATCCAGCAGGCCATCAAGCCACGGTGCAGAAAGTCACAAACGGTCTTCTTCATCGTCCATCATACCTCCTTCTGATTTTAGCAAAGCAGCGCCGGGACACATATTCCCGGTAGCCACACTGGAAAACAGCATCCACGCCACCGCTGAAAACCGCGTCAAATTGCAGAATGCGGTGTTCGTTGGCGAGGGTGGATTTGTTGATGCGGATGAAGTAGGAGGGCAGCAGCGCCTCCAGATCACGCAGCGTGTCCTGAAGGCGGTACTGCTGCCCCTTCGTGTCAATCGCGATGACCCTCCGGTTCAGGATGGTGATGCACTCAATGTCCTGAAACGCGAGGCGGCGCATTTCATCCTCCCGGTAGCCCAGAACGCAGTTTTCCCCGGAATAGGTGCAGACCAGGTTCTCAATCTGCTCCGTCAGCGCAGAAGGCGCATGGACAATCGCGATGATTTCTTCCTCCGCATTTTTGTCGATCATGAGCTTGTATTTCATGGGCATCAAAATTCCTTACTGTTTTTTCATTTGCCGCAGGAAGCACAGCGCAGCCACCGCGGCAGTCAGGGCGCTGTAAAGCATAACCGGCAGCAGGTGGGTGAAGGCCAGCGCAAAATGGCCGGAAAACAGCGCTTTTTCCAGCTCCGCCGCGTGGGCAAAGGGAAGCGCATTGGCGATGGCCTCAAACGTGCCGCCGACCAGCTTCAAATCAAACCAGACGCCGGAAAGCCACGCGGACAGATTCGTCAACAGCGCGCCGCATATCCCACCTACCTGCTTTACGCCCAGGACGCTGCCGCACAGCAGTCCCAGCGAAATGTTGAAAATCACCATGGGAATGCTGCCGAGAATGGCGTAAACAATCCGGACACTGACGGTCAGCCCCAACGGAATGGCAAACAGATAGCACAGGGCGATTTGTCCCAGCGCGATGGGCAGCAGCGGCAGCATGTAGCCCAGAATGAATTCAAAGCTCCGGAGCGGTGTGGTGTACAGGCGTTGTAAAAAAGCGCTTTCCCGATCCCGGGCAATCAGGGTGGCGGCAAAAAGCGTGATGAACGACAGGCCAAACACGGTCAGGCCGGGAGTCAGCGTGTCAATTTCAAACAGGTTCACCGGAATATGCGCCTGAATGGCCTGAAACAGCAACAGCAGCACCAGCGGAAAACCCAGTCCGAATCCAAGATTGATGGGGTCGCGCAGAATCTCCTTTGCGCAGCGGCGCGAGAAGGCCAACGTCCTCATAAAACCGCCTCCTTCCTGACAGAATCATCGGGTTCATCGCCCTTGACGATGGAAACAAAAGCAGATTCAAAATCGGCTTTTCCGGCTCGCTGCATGAGGCTTTCTGCTGTCCCGACGGCCAGCAGTTTTCCGCTTTTCATGATGCCGATTCTGTCCGAAAGCGCTTCGGCTTCCTCCATGTAGTGGGTGGTCAGGATGATGGTGATTTTCCCCTTCAGGGCGCGAATCACATCCCACAGATCGTGCCTTGCCAGCACGTCCAACCCCAGCGTCGGTTCATCCAGAAACAGAATCTGCGGCTCGCTGATCAGCGCCATCGCAATGCTGACGCGCCGCTGCCAGCCGCCGGAGAGTTTCCCGGCCTTCCGGGAAAGCACGGCTTCCAGCGAAAACTGACTGGAAAGCTCATGAAGCTTTGCTTTTGTCTTTTCACGGGAAAATCCGTGGATGCCGCCAATCAGCGCCAGATTCTCCGCGACGGACAGATTGGGCGCAATGGCCGTTTCCTGTGGGGATACGCCAATGAGCAGCTTGACCTGCCCGGGCTGCGAAACGACGCTGTATCCGCCGACAAATGCGTCGCCGCTGGTTGGCCGTGTCAGGCCGGTCAGCATTTTGATGGTGGTGGTCTTTCCTGCGCCGTTTACGCCCAGCAGGGCAAACAATTCGCCCTGCGGAATGTCCAGATCAAGATGATCCACAGCTGTCAGGTTTCGGTACTGTTTGACGAGTGCACGCGTCTGAATTGCCTGCATGAAAATGCGCCTCCGTTTCCTAATTCAGGGGGTGAGATGATCTGATTATAGCAGATTGAAAAGGAAAAGTACGCATTTTTGTTTCTTCGGTCGTTT
>CAZGKQ010000010.1:2466-14349 GCA_964526125.1 uncultured Faecalibacterium sp. | reverse complement strand
TTGTCCAGCGCGAATTCCACGCCGACAATTCCGGCGGCACACAGCAGCAGTCCCATGATCGGCCACCATTTCCGCCAGAAAGCGCCTGTGGGGCTGCGGCGGCAGAAGGCGATCATCACGGCCAGCAGCACCAGCGCACACAGCAGCTGCTGCACGCGCACAAAGCCCCATTTCATGCATTCTGCCAGCAGACTTTCGCAGAGAATCTGCGGCAGTGCCAGATAAAACGCCGTGTGCAGGAAGATGGTGCCGTCCCGGGGCGACTTGCGCCACCCGAATCCGACGAGCGCGACGGGAACGGCCAGCACGCAGGAAAGCATGAAGATGGCCGGATAGCTCATGCCCCATTCATCGGTGATGGCGAAGGGGAAAAAGGCAAGCGCTTCCGGCATTTCAAAACCGGCGGTTCCCAGTAGCCCCAGCTCCCCTTCTCCCAGCCGCAGCAGCGCAACCATCAGCGCACCGCAGGGGGCAAAAGCATCCAGCGCCTTCCACACCTCCTGATGCGTCAGTTTGGCGGAAATCACCATGCCCAGCACCGCGCCCAGCGCACCGGTGACGAAGCAGAAGGACGTGGGTTTGGTTTGCCAGAAGGCGCTCCAGCCGTACCGGGGAAAGGCAAAGTGCCATTGCAGCACCACATAGCCCACCTTCGCCAGTACCACGGCCAGCACCACCGCAGGCAGGATCGGCAGCCATTTCAGGCCGCTTCGACGCTCACGTTGGAACAGCAAAGCTCCGCTGAAAAGCAGCGCAAAGGCGACCAGAAGCCAGTAACGCGTGCTCACTCTGCTGCCTCCTCACCCGTCCATGCGGAAGCAAAATAGACAATATCGGAGATGGGACGGGTGTTTTCGTTCTTGACATCGTTGATTTTTTCACCGTTGAAAAGCATCATGGTGGAGTCGCCGCCGTCCAGATTATAGGCGATATAAGCGCCCTCGTCGGCGCACAGCTGGGCAAACGCCTTGAGCGTCATGCCCATGGAGCCGCGTGCCTGAGAGGCGCAGCAGATGGCCATGTATTCCAGCGTGTCCACCTGCGCAATGGCCATGCGCTGGCGCGGCTCGTCATAGGCCATGCCGTCGCCCAGCGGATTGGGCAGCGCTTTGCCCTCGCGCACCAGCACGGGGCCGAAGAAGAAGCTGTTGATGACCTTTTTGCCGTCGATGGTATCGGTCAGGCTGTTCCGGCCGGGCGTGATGGCATAGTGGAAGTCGCCATCCTCATCAATGAGCAGCACATCGCGGTCGCCGCGCAGATGGTTCAGGTATTCCGTGCCCTGGCGGACAATATAGCCAATACCGGTATAGCAGAAATAATCGCCGTCGATGGCCAGAATGGCGTTTGCACGTTCGGCCAGAATCGTTCCCTTGACGGTTCGGGTGGAGTCAAAGCCGCCAGCCGACAGCGTGCGCAGCTGAGAAGCATCGGCAATTTTGATCCGCGCCACCCAGTAATCGCATTCATCCCTGCGTCCTTGCGTCACCGTGACGCTGATGGTGGGATCTTCATAAGCCCAATAGCCATCGGACACGGTGAAGCCGTCCGGATCGGCAGCCATGCCGGGGGAAAAGTCGATGGGCAGACTGACAGAAACAGCGTCGGTGGCCTCGGGCAGGGGCAGATCCTCCGCCAGCGCCATGCAGCTGACGCTCATCAGCAGCACAAGCAGCAGCGCCATCAGTTTTCTGGTCATTACATACACCTCGCTTTGGGAAAATTCCGGCTGTGGCCAAAGCACATGCCGGAGATGTTATCATTATAGCCTACCTTGAAAAGCTTGTCAATCCGGAATGGTCGGAATGATTTTCTGTGTATCACGGTTTGGTCATTATGGCGCATTACCCGTTGGCTTCCCCGTCCTCAAAGTCATCCTCAAAGCCATCTTCAAAGTCGTCTGCTGCATCGTCCATCGTCGTTTTCATGTCCGGCACGGCCATATAGCCACATCCACCTTCGCCGTAGATCAGAGACAGGCTCCGATTGCCCTCTTCGTCGGTTTGGGTGATGATGCCGAATCTCCGGGAAAAACCGTCTTCCCCCGTTAACACCAGCGTGTCGGCGCTGTCCACCCACCACAGGTTGCTGCCCGGAATGTTCTGCACAATGTCCCATGTGCCGCGGCAGGGTTGCATGCCTTTCCGGTCAGAGGCATACACGCAGCCGTTTTCCGCCAGCACCAGATACTCGTAGTAGATTTCGCTGCCGCCATCCATCTGCCAGCTTCCGGCGTATTCGGCACGCTTGTCTTCCAGCAGCACGTCATCCCAGACGAGATCGCGCATGGGAATAAAGCCGCGCATCAGCACGCCATCCACTGTGACTTCGGCGTAAATGTATGCCCAGTTGCGGCTACTTTCGCTGGACAGGTAGCCCAGCACGGTCACGGCGCTGTTGGCGGCAAGCGTCGCCTGCGCGTACTGGCTGACGTACGGGTCATCCGTGATGAAGGTTTCGCAGGCCGTGCGCGCCGGAACGCGAACCATCCAGTCGATGGTGTCTTCGCTGCGTGCCTTTCCTGTGTAAATCCAGCCGAAGCGGCTGGTGCGAAGACTCACGGAATATTCCACCAGCGCCCAGTTGTCCACCATGTCATACACCGGGGTGCTGTTATCCGGCACGACGGAAGCCTTGCCGTTGGCGGCGCGCCATGAATCCGTCTGCGGCGCGGAATAAACCGGACATTTCTGTCCCTTCAGGTCGCTGATGGAAGAAGCAAACAGCAGGGACGGCGAGATTTCCGCCATATAGCCCAGCCCGTTGTTCATGGCGTTCATCCGGCGGACATCCTCCGGCCCACGGTGCGGCATCTGTGCAATGTTGAAATTGTCCAGCGTGACGGTCTGATACCAGACGGCGCTGTCATTCCCCAGCGTGACGATGTAGCCGGTATCGCCCTCCCGGAGCGTCACTTCCCCCATGTCGGCGGAAGTCAGTTTGTAGAACGAATTTCCCCAATCATCGGTAGCAAGGGCGAAGGTGTAGCTTTCCCCCAGCTTTTTGTAGGCGAGGGTGAAACCGCTGGCCGTGGCTGTCAATTTTGGGCTTGCAGACGTTTCCCCCGGCTGATAAACGGCGGTGGTGGAAATCACGTCGGCAATCCATTGCCCGGATTCCTTCCGGGCGGAGAAAAGCTGATTGTGATAGCGACTGTGCATCACAAACTGTGCAATGTAACGGTTTTTGCTGTAATTATCGGTCACACTGGTGTAATCTTTGTAGTCGGGGTTATCCTCGACCAGCGTGATCAGACCACCGGACAATCCCCAGCTGTTGGCGGAAGCGGTGGAAAGCAGCAGGGACAGCAAAAGCATCAGCGAAAGGAAGAATCGAAAAGCGTGTTTCATGAGAAAACCTCCCGTGTGTGTGTGTTCGTCTATTTAACGAGTGTCGGAAAGGATTTCCTCCCCGTCTGGTGAAAAATTGTGCAAAACCCCCTTTGACAATTTGCCGCAAAGGGTGTAAAATCATCGGTACAGAGTGCTGCAATTGCTGCGTAAGACCATCTGGATGGGAGCGCAGGAAAAGCGGCCTTTTCTTTTGGCGCTCCCAATATGATATGTAGGAGTGCTTTTTTGATGGAAAAGGAACAAATGCTGGGGACACAGCCGCTGGGTCGGCTGATGGCACGCTATGCGCTGCCGTGCATGCTTTCACTGGTGGTGGCGGCGCTGTACAACATGGTGGATCAGGTGTTTATCGCCAATTCACCGGAACTGGGCAGCGTGGGCAATGCCGCGACGACGGTGGTCTTTCCGCTGACGGTGGCGGCGCTGGGCATTGCGGTGATGCTGGGGGACGGCTGCTGCGCGTTTGTCAGCCTGATGATGGGTGCGAACCGCAAGGAAGAGGCCAGCGAAGCTGTGGGCGGCACGGTGACGCTCAGCCTCGCGGTCGGTGTGGTCATCATGGCGATTTACCTGATTTTCCCGGACACGTTGCTGACGTGGTTCGGTGGACGGGTGAATGCCGGAACGTTTGAAAAGGCGAAGGAGTACCTGTTCTGGATTGCGCTGGGGATTCCGCTGTATGTGTTTGGCCAGGCGATGAACCCCGTCATTCGCTCGGACGGCAGCCCGGCGTTTGCCATGGCGGCGACAGTGGCCGGTGCAGTGGCGAATCTGATACTGGATCCGCTGCTGATTTTTGTCTGCCATTGGGGCATGATGGGCGCGGCGGTGGCGACCGTGCTGGGACAGGCGTTGACGGCGGTCATGTCCGCGTGGTATCTGCTGCACATGAAGCTGATCCCCCTGAAGAAGGAAAGCTTCCGCCCGAAGTGGAAGGTGATGGGCAAATGCATCCGGCTTGGCATGTGCTCCTTTCTGGCGCAGATCAGTCTGGTGGCGGCGATGGCGGCGACCAACACCATGCTGCGTGTGTGTGGTGAACAGGATGCGGTCTTCTCTCAGCCGGAATTTTCTGCGATTCCCATGGCGGTTTTCGGCATCGTGATGAAGGTGTTCCAGATTGTCATCAGCTGCGCCATTGGTCTGGCTGCTGGATGCATTCCGGTGGCCGGGTATAACATGGGTGCCGGTCATCGGACGCGTGTGAGCGGCCTGCTGAAGCGGCTGCTGCTGGCGGAAACGGCTGTGGGTGCGGTGGCGCTGCTGGTGGTGGAGCTGTTGCCGGATCAGGTGATGATGCTTTTCGGCGCACAGAATGAATCGGCACATTATCTGCTGTTTGCGCAGCGCTGCTTCCGGATTTATCTGAGCATGATTGTGTTGGCGTGCATCAACAAGGGGACGTTTATTTTCCTGCAATCGCTGGGGAAGGCAGGGGTATCGACGATGTTATCAATGGCGCGAGAGGTGGTACTGGGTGTAGGGCTGGTGCTGATGCTGCCGCAGTTTTTCCAGCTGGATGGGGTTTTGTACTCGATGCCGGCGGCGGATGTGCTGACAGCGCTGCTGTCGCTGGTGGTGCTGATCAGGACGTTCCGTGAGCTGCGCTCCCCTCTTCCCTTTTTGAAAAAAGTGTGATACACTAAAGCGGTTGTTTCGTTATTTGAAAACAGCCGACAGAAAGGGAGCGAAATCCGATGGATTACAATCAGGCCGCGCTCAAAATGCATGAGGAGCGCCATGGAAAAGTTGCCGTACAGAGCAAGGTGAAGGTCGAAAACCGCGATGATCTCTCCACGGCGTATACGCCCGGCGTGGCAGAACCCTGCCGCCGCATTCATGCGGATGCACGCGAGGTGTATCGGTATACGGCGAAGGGAAATCTGGTGGCCGTGGTGTCGGACGGCACGGCGGTGCTGGGTCTGGGCGATATTGGCCCCCTGGCGGCCATGCCCGTGATGGAGGGCAAGGCGATTCTGTTCAAGGAATTTGCGGATGTGGATGCGTTCCCGATCTGTCTGGATACGAAGGACGTGGAGGAAATTATCCGCACGGTGAAAGCCATTGCGCCAACTTTTGGGGGCATCAATCTGGAGGACATCTCTGCGCCGCGCTGCTTTGAGATTGAAAGCCGCCTGCGCCGGGAGCTGGATATTCCCGTCTTCCATGACGACCAGCATGGCACGGCGATTGTGGTCTCCGCCGGGCTGATGAACGCGCTGCGGCTGGTGGGCAAGAAGATGGAAGACGTGAACATCGTCATCAACGGCGCTGGCAGTGCCGGAATCTCCATTGCCAAGCTGCTGATGCAGTTTGGAGCCGGGAACATCGTGCTGGTGGATCGCGCCGGTGCGGTGAGCGTGGATGAGGACTGGCTGAACCCGGCGCAGCGCGAAATGGCGGAAAAGACAAACCGCCATAACGAACGTGGTACGCTCTCGGAGGTCATCCGCGGCAAGGATGTGTTCATTGGCGTGTCTGCGCCCCATGTGGTGACGGCGGAGATGGTTTCGACGATGGCGAAGGATGCGATTGTGTTCGCGATGGCCAATCCCACGCCGGAAATCATGCCTGAAGAGGCAGCCAGGGGCGGCGCAAGGGTCATTGCCACCGGCCGCAGCGACTATCCGAACCAGATCAACAACGTGCTGGTTTTCCCCGGCATTTTCCGCGGTGCGCTGGATGCACAGGCCACGGACATCACGGAGGAAATGAAGCTGGCGGCGGCACGGGCGATTGCGGCCATCGTGACCGACGAAGAACTGAAGGAAGATTACATCATTCCCGGTGCGTTTGACAAGCGCGTTGCTCCGGCAGTGGCGAAGGCCGTCATGGACTGCGCCCGGGCGGAAGGTGTCAGCAAACTGGACAGATAAACGATTTTTCAGCCCTGCGTGGTGTGATCCATGCAGGGCTGAAAGTGCAAACGGAGGCGGAATTGATGAATGAGACAGGTTTCCGGACAGACAGCGCCCTTTTGGCGCGTCAGGCCGTCGAAGCACTGCGAACGCACGGCCTGACCTGCGCGACCTGCGAAAGCCTGACAGGCGGCATGGTGGCGGCGGCGCTGGTGGACGTTCCCGGCGCGTCGGAGGTTTTCCGCGCCGGGCTGGTGACGTACCAGACGGACACGAAGACGCTGCTGGCTGGCGTTTCGGCGGAGACGATTGCGCATTACGGCGTGGTGAGCGAGGAAACCGCCCGTGCCATGGCCGAAGGCACGCGACAGCGGTTGGGCGTGGACGTGGCCGTCAGCACCACCGGATTGGCTGGGCCGGGCGGCACGGCGGAATGCCCGGTCGGAACGGTCTGCGTGGGCGTTTCCACGGCAAAAGGCACGACGGCGGTGCGGCTTCGGCTGGACGGCGACCGGCAGCAGATTCGTGCGCTGAGTGTGCAGCATGCGCTGAAGGGGCTATTGGAAGCGTGTCGAACGTTGGAAAACGACTGACCTGTGCGATTCGGCAAAAATCAAACAGATTTCAGCAAATCTTGAATAGCTTTTTCTGGGATGTCTCTGCTATGATAAGGGTGAAATTTGGCCGTATGCGCCATGCGCAGCGGCGAGAGAAATATCATGGGAGGGATTGCATGAAACGCATTGTAACGGTTTTGATGACCCTGCTGCTGTTGCTGACGCTGGCGCAGGCGGAGCAGCTGAACTACCAGTCCGACTTTTCCAGCGGCACGGATGGCTGGTATGGCCGTGGCGCGTCGGTGCTTGTCACCAAAGAAGGGTTGTATACCGCCGGACGCACGGCGACCTGGAATTCGCCCGGCCGTCCCTTTAACCTGGTTGCCGGGGAAACCTACGACATTCAGGTGGATGTGATGCAGAATCAGCTGGACAGCGGCCGCTTCATCCTGTCGGTGGAGCATGCGCTGGACGGCGTGACTTCCTACGAAAATCTGACCTCTGCCGATGTGAAGCGCGGCGAGTGGACGACACTCTCCGTGCAGTGGACGGCTGGCGCGTATGATACCTATGTGCTGTACGTCGAGGGTGGCGAGGCGGATACCCCCTTCACCATCCGTAACTTTATCCTGAACGGCGCTGCTCCTGCCCCGACAGCGACGGAAGTGGAGCGCGAGGCGTTTGTCATGCCCGAAACGGCGGAAGAACTGACCGCCCTGTTTGATGGCCTGACACCCATGACCAGCTACAAGAAGGATGGCGAAAACAATCCGCTGTTCACCCAGCGCTTTGGGGCTGACCCCGGCTATCTGGTCTGGAACGACCGGTTATATGTTTACACCACCAACGACGTGGTGGAATACGACCGGGACGGCAATGTGGTGGAAAACACCTACGGGCAGGTGAACAAAATCAACTGCATCTCCTCCAGTGATCTGGTGAACTGGACGGATCATGGCGCGATTCCGGTGGCCGGGTATCAGGGCATTGCCACCTGGGCGAGCAACTCCTGGGCACCCTGCGCTGCACATCAGGTCATTGACGGACAGGACAAGTTCTTCCTCTATTTCTGCAATGGCGGCAATGGGGTATCCGTCCTGACGGCGGATGATCCGGCTGGCCCCTGGACGGATCCGCTGGGACATGGCCTGATTACCCGTTCCACGCCCAACTGCGCCGATGTGATCTGGCTGTTTGACCCGGCGGTGTTTGTGGATGAGGATGGCTCGGCGTATCTGTACTTTGGCGGCGGCGTGCCGGATGGACAGCAGGCGAATCCTGGAACGATCCGCTGCGTGCAGCTGGGCGCGGACATGATCTCCATCGTCGGCGAGCCGCAGGTGATTGATGCGCCCTACGCCTTTGAGGACAGCGGCATGAACCGCATTGGCGATACCTATTACTACACCTACTGCTCCAACTGGCAGACGGAAGGCAATACGCTGGGAATGTCCTCCGGTGCGATTGAATACATGACGGCCTCTTCCCCGATGGGACCGTTCACCTACGGCGGCGAACTGTTCGTCAATCAGGGACGCTTCTTCGGCCTGTATGGCAACAATCACCACAGCATCGTCACCTTCAAGGGCGTGCATTACCTGCTGTATCACAACCGCCCGGTGGAGAAGGCGATGGGCATCACCGGCAACTACCGCAGTCCGCAGATGAACGTGCTGACGGTCAGCGAGGACGGCAAGCTGAACGCCGTGACCGGCACGATGACCGGCGTGAAGCAACTCGAGACGCTCAATCCCTACGAAACTGTTTCCGCACGGACGATGTACCGTCAGGGCGGTCTGGAAGTGACGGGCTACGGGCCAGATGCGCTGCTGAAAGCGCGCACGGGCGACTTCCTTCAGGTGAAGGGCGTGGCCTTCACCTCCGGCGCGGCACAGTTCACCCTCCGTGCCAGCAGCGAAACGGGCGGTGCGGTGCGCGTGCTGACCGGCGGCTTCAAGGGCGATGTGCTGTGCGAATTCGTCATTCCCGCTGGCAGCGAAATGAGCGAAATTACCGTGCCTTGTGCCGATGTCACCGGGGAGCAGGACGTGTACCTGTTCTTTGCCGGAGACGTGACGGCGGACTGGTGGCAGGTGACGGGAAAGTAATGGTCTGACAGGCAAGTGTTTCTTCAGCAGCTGTGAAAGGCGGATGAAGGGACACTTGCCTTGTATTTGACGTTTCCGAAAAAACAGTGCCCTGCGTGGAACTGTGAAATCTCGCTGAAAGTTGCTCAATTTCTGAATTATCCCTTGCAATTTTGCCACTATAGGACTATAATGGAGCTAATGCCATCCCCGATGGTGGCGATTAGGAGGAAAATATACATGTCTGTGAAGCAAACCCGTCGTGAATTCCTGCGCATGGCCAGCAAGATTACGCTGGGCGCAGCGGCTGTGAGCGCCGTTCCGGCTATTGCCAAGGCCGAGAACGCTGAAATCTCCGCGCCTGCCTGGCCGTGGACGTATCAGCCCCTGGATAAGGATGAGGTGCGTGCGCGTGCCTATGCCAACTTTTATGCCAATGGTGGCTGCTGCGCTGGCGTTTCGTCCGGCGTGATGGAGCTGATGGCGGAAAAGTATGGCTATCCCTATAACCAGATTGATTGCCGCATGTTCGCCAATGGTGCCGGTGGCTATGGCCGTCAGAACCTGTGTGGCTGCCTGGGCGGCGCGTTCGCGGTGCTGGGTCTGTTCCTGACCGGTTCTGATTCCAATGTTCTGCGCAATGAGCTGTATAAGTGGTACGAGACCACCGCGTTCCCGATTTATCAGCCGGACGACATGCCGGAGCATACCGTGCACACGGTGGCCGGTTCTGAGTTCTGCAAGGACTCCGTGGGCAACTGGATGGCCGTCACCGGCTATGCCTTCGCCGATCCGGAGCGCAAGGCGCGTTGTGCTTGCCTGACCGCGGACGTGGCTGGCAAGGTCGTTGAGCTGCTGAATATCCACTTCGGCTACGAGGAAGCGCCCGTGGTCGTCGAGGAAGAACCGGCGGTGGAGCTGGCTGAGAACGAGTACATCGGCACGGCTGTGAGCGAAATCGGCGGCGAAGTGAAGGTCAAGGTGACGATGGACGGCGACAAGATCGCCAAGATCGACGTGCTGAGCCACGGCGACACGGCTGATTTCTGGAATCTGGCCTTCCCCACCGTTTCTCAGGCCATCATCGACAAGCAGACCACTGAGGTCGATGCAGTGACCGGCGCAACCAAGAGCTCCGAAGCCATCATGGCGGCGGTCAAGGACGCGCTGAGCAAGATTCAGAAGTAATTCCTCAAAAAGATGCTGTAATAAATCCAAAGGACACGGACATCTCCCATGGTGGGAGTGCTGTCCGTGTCCTTTTCTGTGGTTCAGACGAAAATTACCACTTCATAAACCAGGTGGAAATATAGCCCGTTTTTCCGTCCACTTCCACCTTGCACCAGTCCGTGCCGTGTTCCAGCACCGTCACCGTGCTGCCCACCGGCACACGGTCGATGACGGAAGCGGACAGGGACGCGCCGCTGCGGAAGTTGACGTAGCTGCCGCCGTTGACGTTCCAGAGCGTGGCAGAGAAAGGCTTCACCTCGCTGCTGTCAGAAGAAATCTTCAGGTACTGCTTCATCATGTAGCCGATTTTGCCATCCTGCACCTGCACTTTCACCCACTGGCCGTCGGTTTCCAGAATGGTGACCTTCGTGCCGTTGCGGTAGTAGCTGAGCACCTGCGCATCCAGGCTCGGTTCCCGGCGGAGGTTGAGCACCTGGGTCGCCTTGGGGTTGTTCACCACGGCGCTCGTGCCGGTGGTGGTGCTGGAGGACGTGCCGAAACGCAGGTACTGCGTGGCCATATAGCCCTCTTTTTCGCCGACCTTCACGCGGCACCAGGGGCTGCTCTTCTGCAAGACCGTCACCTGCTGGCCGTTCTTGACGGCCATGATGATGGTGCCGTTCATGCCAGGTTGCTCGCGCAGGTTCAGGCCGGTGCCGGTATTGGTGCGCACGGTGGCGGTCAGAGACGCATCCTCCGTGTTCAGGAATTTGGCCATCATGTAGCCGCTCTTGCCGTTCACGCTGACCTGATGCCATTCGCTGCCGGCCTTGATGATTTCCACCAGCGTGCCGGTCGGGTACTGCCCCAGCACACGCGCCTCTAACGACGCACTTTCGCGCAGATTCAGTGCGCCGCCCTTGACAAGGGCGCTCTCCGTGGTGTCGGCCAGTGCCGCACTGCTCATGGTCATCATCGCGGCGGCGCTCAGGCCAGCCAGACGGGTCAGGGTTGTCTTCTTCATCAAACTGTTTCCTCCTTTTACTTTCCGGGGCGTGTTCAGGGAGAAGCACGCCTGTTGAGGGATGGGGATTGAAGCGCCCGGTTTGGCGGCTTCATCCATCAAACGATGCGCAGCACCGGGATCATGCGCCTGAAAGCTGGTGCATGTTGGCAGTGGTGGTGGCCTGGCTGACAGCAGCGGCATTCTCTTCCAGCCGGACGGCCGAAAAAGCCTGAAAAACCGGGAAAAACGCTGGAAAACTTTTCTGCATGCCTTCTTTTTTGCGAAACCGGGAGAATTTCTGCGGAAAGTTTACATTTTCGCCCCCGAACAAGGGTGTACAACGGCGGATTTTTGCGGTAAAATAGGATAGGGTGGGTTTATCATCAAATAACCCATCGTTTCCAACCGGAAAAGGAGCGCTGACAATCATGATGAAGATGATGAAACGTTTGATGAGCCTGATGCTGGGGATGATGCTGGTACTGACCTGCTGCCCTGCGCTGGCGGAGGAAAACACCATGCAGGACAGCGGCGCGGATGTGCTGACGCTTTCGGAGCTGCGCGATCTGACCGCAGAGTTCCAGGCGCTGGCCATGACCTCCGAGCTGCTGAACGATCCGGCTTCTTCCCCCACGGAGGAGGGATATGAATTTCAGTATTTCTTTGGCATGATTTATGCCGATTCCCCTGTAATGGGCATTGACACGCAGGTGCAGGCCGTGGTGCTGACCAGCGCGGAGGTGCAGGGTGTGCGCGGCTTGCAGGTCGGCGACGATCTGTCCATTGTGTTGCAGGCGTGCTACAATGAGAATGCGTCCCTGCGCGGCAGCCGGGAGACGGCGGTGCTGTATG
>CAZGKQ010000010.1:0-2366 GCA_964526125.1 uncultured Faecalibacterium sp. | reverse complement strand
AATGTGCAGAATGTGCTGGGCGAAGTGCTGGACGATGTGTGGATGGAAAACGGGGATGCCGGGTATGTCCGCACGATGTCCTTTGCCGACTGCGACGTGTCCTTCCTCTACGATACGCAGAAGCTGGCACCGAGAATTTATATGCTGGTCATTGCGCAGGATGGCATGGAAGGGCCGCGAGCCACGCGCATCGGGGATTCGCTGATGCAGGTATATAACCGCTTCCGCAACGGCGAGGGCGCGGAGGAAACCAGTGGCCGCGAGTGGCTCTATGGCGACGAGGAGAGCGGCGTTTACGGCGTGGTGGATTATGCGCCGGACGCGGCAGTCATGCGCTATTCGCTGGTGCTGGAAACCGGCGCGCAGGTGGTGCTGAATCTGACCTTCTCCTCCAGCGTGCTGGAAGAGATCATGCTGTATGTGGAATAAACGACTGAAAACAGCTTTGTGATACGTTTGAAGGGAGGGCATATCCTTTGAAGATTGATCTGACTTGTCCGGTAGAGGTCTGGCGCGTTGATGCGCCCAAAACGGGTTATCCGTCCTGCGAGCTGACGCTGTTCAACCTGTCGGGACAGCAGGTGGTGTCCGTGGAGGCCACACTGGTGCTGCTCAACGCATCGGGGGCGGAGCTGTCGCGCATCAATCACCGTGCGCACGGCCTGACCGGTGCGCCGAAGAGAACCTTCTCCATGACGATTCCGATTGAGGAACCGATCACCATCATCGGCTACGAGGTGATTGTGGAGAAGGTCTGGTATGACAACAGCAGCGTCTGGCGGCGCGGCAAGGAAGCCCTGACGGAATATACGCCCAATAACCTGCACCGCAGCACGGCGCTGAGCGAACTGCGAGAGGTGGCTGGCGACATGGCGGCAGGCTATCCGGAAATGCAGGGTTCGCTGTGGCTGTGCGTCTGTGGCCGTCCGAATCATGTCAGCGTGGCGCAGTGTGCCCGTTGTGGCCGGGACAAACGGGATGTCTTCGCCAGCTACAGCAAAGAGGCGGTCGAGGCGGCCATTGCGGCACGGGACAAGGCCACGGAGGACAAAAACCGTGCCGCCGTGTCGGAAACGTCCCGGTTGCAGGCGCAGCGCGAGAAGGAAACGATGCGCCGCCGTCGTCGTCGCCGGGTGATTGCCGGCGTGCTGGCGCTGCTGGTGCTGCTGGGCGGAGGTGGCTATCTGGCCGTGTTCCATGTGCTGCCGCGCATGAAGTATGAAGAAGCGGAAAACGCCCTGGCGCAGGGACAGTATGAGCTGGCACGCCAGACCTTTGAGGAGCTGGGCGATTATGAGGACGCGGCGCAGCGCGCGCAGGAAAGCCGCTACAGCCAGGCTGCGTCGCTGATGAAGGGGACGGATCTCACGCTGGAAGATATTGCGCAGGCACGCCGCCTGATCGAATCGTTGGGCGACTACGAGGGCGCGGCGGAGCTGCTGAAGGAATGCGACTATCAGGAAGCGCAGATTCGGCTGACCAATGGCGAATGGGATGCTGCCAGCCTGCTGTTTGCCGATCTGGGTGACTATCGGGACAGCGCCGAAATGTGCCAGGAAGTGGCCTATCGGCGCATCTGCGAGCAAATGGAAACGGCGGAAGATTATGAGGCCATCCGCGAAGCTTTCCAGGCGCTGGGAGATTATCGCGACAGCGCCACGATGATTGAAAAGACCTGGTATCTGGAAGCCGAGGATGCGTTGGAACGCAAAGACCCGGTGTCCGCGCTGAACTGTCTGGCGGAAATTCCGGACTACGAGGGCGCAGCGGAACTGGCGCAGCGTGCGCATTACGAATACGGCCTGCAACTTCAGGCCAAGGGCGAAACGACCACGGCTGCCGAGCAGTTCTACGAAGCGCAGGGCTATAAGGACGCCAACGATCAGGCGAATGAAAGCTACTACGATCCGGCAGTCAAGGCACTGGAAAACGGCAAGTACCGGGAAGCCATGCGCCTGCTGAGCAACATCCGCAGCTATCGCGACGCGGAGGAACTCTGGCAGAAGGCCGTCTACGAACAGGCGCAGGTGGAAATCAAGGCGCTGGACTTCGAGGAGGCGGAAAAACTGCTGACGGAACTGCCCGAGGATTACGAGCAGGTAGCGGATTTGAAGAAGGATTGTGTCTATCTTCCGGCGCAGATCGCCTATTCTCGTGGCGAATATGAAAAGGCCATCGAAGGCTTTGAAGCCGTTTCCACCTATGGGCAGGCGGAAAGCATGATTTTGACCTGCAAGTACGAGTGGGCAGCGAAGAAGGCGGAGGACGGCGACCTGGACGGCGCGCTGGTACTCTACGCGGAACTCGGCGACTACAAGGACAGCCAGAAGAAGCATCAGGAGATCCGCAGCACACAGGCTGCCGCA
>CAZGKQ010000009.1:19112-21145 GCA_964526125.1 uncultured Faecalibacterium sp. | reverse complement strand
GCTGAGCTGAGCTGAGCTGAGCTGAGCTGAGCTGAGCTGAGCTGAGCTGAGCTGAGCTGAGCTGAGCTGAGCTGAGCTGAGCTGAGCTGAGCTGAGCTGACAGAATTATCGCCCGACTCGCTTATTTTGTCAAGTGGTAAATAAAATCTTACGCCGCCTGCAACATAGCTTCCTTTGGGCGCAATTTCTGACATAGGTTTCCCCAGCCAGCGACTTGCCCCGATGATTTCAAACTGCTCTGGATTATGCTTATCCAGATAGGTAATGGGTACTCCGATTTCTTCAAAATAGTCACAGGGAATATCGCTGACTTTTGATACTTCAATCGCGTCGTAATTAGCATAATGAGGATATTCTTCCTCGTTGCCGTAATATTGTTTGAACAGTGTTAATTCTTCATGCCGTTTTTGAATGTCCAAATTCGTAAACCATGTGCAATTGCGAAAGTGAACAAGTCCCGTAACCGCATTATATACACCCGGTGCATATCCCACTGCTTTGCCAAACGGTACCCGAAAGTAGGCATCATCTTTGCGGAATCCATATCCAATCCACAATTTATTTTCTTTAATAAGCGGGAAAATTTCTTTGTATGTAACTGCGTTCTTGCTTCCTATGATCAAAAATTTTTTACCATATTCCATTAGTTGCGCAACATACTCCCTGAACAAGCTAAACGGCGGATTCGTCACCACAATATCGGCCTGTTTCAGATATTCAATGCATTCCTCGCTGCGGAAATCTCCATCGCCTTTCAGCTTTTTAACACCACGCCTTTTGGATTTCAAAAGCGCATCAATATCTTCGTCAGAAACACCTCGACCATTCGCCATTGGCATTTCTTTAATGTCCATCACATAGCCATTGCCACGCACTACAGGCTCATTTTCATCATCAAACATCGAAAGCTGCTGTCCGACCACCGGCGAAGTCGCATAGGATGTGCAGATCAACCGTTTCAAACGCAGGTAATTAAAATTTCGCAGAAAAAATTTGCAGAAATTACTCTCAAACGGATCATCACAGTTACAGAGAACTGTTTTCCCATTAAAGTGCTGCTCATAGTGATTCAATTCGTTCTGTATATCTTCATACTGCGTATAGAATTCATCTTTTTTCGCGTCCTTAGCTTTATGCAGATTGTCGTTTTTTGCCATTTTTCTGTCCTCCATCCCTTTAACGATATTTTCACGATATTCATCAAGAATTCATCCTAACGCCATACCTTTGGAGTAAGGGGCTTCAGCAAAACAAACTTTACCTTAACACATTTGGGCAAGAATGCTTGTTAATGAGTCTCTCCTACGAACTCATTCTTCTTGATAAGTAACCAGTTACCGCTATATGCCATACGAAAACTCCTCCTATTCATATTGCAAGTATAGCACTACAAAGCCAAAATTTCAATAAGCCATATCGTCTTTTCATGATATTGATTGCTTTCAGGTGGTGCGGACATAAAAATCTGCAACGTTTCTTCTACCCTCTGAAACACCGTCCTCCCCGTGAATCCGCCCCGTGAAAAATCTTTCCGCCTCCCCTTGCATTTTGCCGGGAGTTATGCTATACTGTATGGGCTTGATGTGTGCATACTCCAACAAGGAGGTGGATTTCCATGGGTAAGTTTTGCGAGATCTGCGAAAAGGGTACGCTGAACGGCAATGCAGTCAGCCACTCCAACCGTAAGACCCATCGTACCTGGGCGCCCAACGTGCAGAGCGTCCGCGTGGTGGTCAACGGCACGGCGAAGCGTATGAACGTTTGCACCCGCTGCCTGCGCAGCGGCAATGTGATGCGTGCGCTCCCCAAGACCCACGAGGAAGTGTAATCGTCTTTCAGGCGGTTGCATCCCTTCTCTCAAGTAGAGTTTGCATCAATTTCTCCGTCTGTTGTGCGAACAGGCGGAGATTTTTTTATGGATGTAATCCGCCTTGACTTTCCCCATCTTCAATGCTACACTGAACCCATCAACATTATCATCACCGAAAGGACGCTGTCATCATGGAACGCCTGTTTACGACACATCTCGTTCG
>CAZGKQ010000009.1:0-19012 GCA_964526125.1 uncultured Faecalibacterium sp. | reverse complement strand
GATTCCGCGCTGCATGTTCCCAATGATTATTATTCCTACGGCGGCCTGACCCGTCCTGTAACCCTTGAGTCACTGCCGGACGTTTTCCTGACGCAGCTTCACCTGACGCCTTCGCATGGGCGCGATGGTTGGCACACGCACGCCACCATTTCCCTGCGAAATCTTTCCGCCGATGAAGCCGTCCGCACCGTTCGCCTGACGCTTTGCCAACGCTTCAGTACCACCCTTTCCGCCGTCGTTCCGGCGCATGGCGAGACAACGGTGGAAGCCCTGCTGGACTGCCCGGATGTGTCTCCCTGGACGGTTGCTTCCCCCACGCTCTATCAGGCGCAGGTCGAGCTTTTGCAGGATGAAACGGTGGTCGATGACCTGATTGACCGCTTCGGCTTCCGCGAAATCGCCGTTTCCGGTGCTGACCTGCTGCTGAATGGGCAAAATCTCCGCCTGATGGGCTTCAACCGTCATGAGGAGTATGGGCCGTTTGGCTGCGCTGTGCCGCTGGAAGGCATGATGCACGACATTCAGCTGATGAAGGACATGGGCTGCAACTGCGTGCGCACCTGCCATTATCCCAACGACCCCCGATTCCTCGACCTTTGCGACGAAATGGGACTGCTCGTCTGGGAAGAGGCACACGCACGCGGCCTGAGCGAAAAACAGATGCTCAACCCAAATTTCATGCCGCAGACGCGCCAGTGCGTTGAGGAGATGATCTCGCAGCATTACAATCACCCGTCCATCTTCATCTGGGGCTGCCTGAACGAATGCGCGGACAACTGCGACTATGGCGCTGCGTGTTACCGCGAAACCTTTGCGCTGCTGAAGTCGCTCGATGCTTCCCGTCCCATGACCGCCGCATTGCTGGAACGTCCGGGAAGCCTCGTCTTCGGCGATTCCGACGTGGTGAGCGCCAATATTTATCCGCGCTGGTATCACAACACGCCTGTAGCCGTGACGCTGGAAAACAAGCTGGCGGAAATTCGTCGTGGCGGCGGTGAGGGCAAGCCTTTCATCGTCAGTGAAATCGGTAGCGGTGCGATTTACGGCTGTCACGATCCTTTCGGCGAGGAGAAGTGGTCGGAGGAACGGCAATGCACCATCCTGCGTGAGCAAATCGAAACGGTTTTGCAGCATCCGGACTGTTCCGGCGTGTTCCTGTGGCAGTTTGCCGATTGCCGCGTGGCCGAGGAATGGGCCATGAGCCGTCCGCGCACACACAACAACAAGGGCGTGGTGGATGAATATCGCCGCCCGAAGATGTCTTACCGGCTGGTCAAGGAGCTTTTCCACCGCTATCAGGCATAAGGCTTTCCTCCCGGCCATGCGCCTCCGTGATTTTTTCGTTTTTCCGCAAGCTCGGTGTTTTCAAAGCTTTCCGGCCTTCGCAACCATTGGTTGCGACACTTTCAAAGCATGATTGGTTGCTTTTTGTCCTCATTTTTGCTATCATGAGGTCATCCGGAAGCGCTTCTTCCGGCAGAAAGGAAATTTGCAGAACATGAAGCTGAATGAAAAGATCACCTATTACCGTCGCCGCGCCGGTTATTCCCAGCAGACGTTGGCCGATTTGATGGGCGTATCGCGCCAGTCGGTCAGCAAGTGGGAAACGGGCGACAGTCTGCCCGAAGTCACGAAGCTGCCGCAGCTGGCACAGCTTTTCGGTGTGACAACCGATCATCTGCTTTCGGAGGAAGACCCCGTCGAAGAAGCAGAAAAGCCGATTTTCAGGGATGAAGAAGTCAGCTCCTTCGACCGGCCTTCCGGCGACGATTCCCGTAAATCGTCTGAATATAATGCCAATGCCCATTCCCAGCAAAGCACGGTAGATGAAATCGTCTCGCATCTGCCCCGTTTTCTCGGCAAACTTGTCCGCCTCTATGGCTGGGTGGCCGGTATCCGCATTGCCATTTCCGGCGTGCTGCTGCTGGTGTTCTGTCTGGTGGGCAACGTCATGACCGGTGCGTTTGAGACCTCGGTTTCCACCATGGAAACGCAGTTCATGGGGAGCATGTCTGGCTTGGGTGCAGGGGAAACCGTCTTCTACAATGCTGACGGCAGCGTCATGCAGAATGTTCCGGATGAATACTATGATGCGCTTGGGCTTTCCAGACCCGGAAGTACGTCCGGCACGCTGTCCGGATCGCTCGTTGACAGCATGTTCACGCCCATCTTCACGGTGCTGTGCCTGATTGGCGTGGCACTGATCCTTGTCGGCGTGGCGCTGGCCATTTACTTGAAGCCCCGTCTTTCCTGACAAAAGAATACACGCACCCTTGCAACGCGCTCCTGTTCGTGCTACAATGAAGTAGATTTTATGAACAGGAGCATTTTTCATGTCGAAGCATCCGCCGAAAAACACCCTGAGTACCGGTACGCTGGTGCGCCGCTTTCTTCCTTACTTCCGCAAGTACCGCAAAACCATGTTCTTTGATCTGTGCTGCGCGGCCTGTACCACCGTCTGCGAGCTGGTGCTGCCGCTGATTGTCCGCACCATCACCGACAAGGCCACGGGGGATGTGGCCTCCATCACCGTCCCGTTTGTGCTGATGATGGGCGCATGCTATCTGCTGCTGCGCATCATTGACGCGGCGGCCAACTACTACATGCAGTCCATGGGACATATCATGGGCAGTCAGCTGGAAACCGACATGCGCCACGATTTGTTCCACCATCTGCAACAGCTGTCCTTCAGCTACTATTCCGATACCAAGGTCGGCCAGATCATGGCGCGCATCACCTCTGACCTGTTTGAGGTGACGGAGTTTGCGCACCACTGCCCGGAGGAATTCCTCATCGCCGGGATCAAGATTCTCGTTTCCTTCTTCGTCCTGTGTACGATGAACATTCCCATGACGCTGCTGATGTTCGCGGTGCTGCCGTTCATGCTGATGTTCGCCAAGCACTTCAACAGCCGCATGCGCCGCATCTTCAAGGAGCGGAATCGGCAGGTGGGCGAAATTAACGCGCAGGTGGAAGATTCGCTGCTGGGCATCCGCGTGGTGAAGTCCTTCGCCAATGAAGCCATTGAGGAGGACAAATTCGCCGCCGGAAACGCCCGTTTCCTTGACCTGAAAGCCGAATCCTACCGCGTGATGGCCTCCTTCGGCACGTCCAACCGCATTTTCGATGGCCTGATGTACATCGTCATTGTCGTGGGTGGCGCTTTGTTTATCAAGGCCGGACAGCTGACCGCCGCGGACTTCACCGCTTATCTTCTCTACGCCAATGTGTTGCTGAACTCCATCCGCCGCATTGTGGAATTCACCGAGCAGTTCCAGCGCGGCATGACGGGCATCGACCGCTTCTTTGAAATCATGGATGCGCCGGAGGAAATTCAGGATGCACCCGACGCGAAGGAACTTTCCGACGTGCGCGGCGAAGTCACGTTTGACCACGTTTCCTTCCATTATCAGGACGACGAAACGGATGTCATTCACAACCTGAACATGACCGTCGCACCCGGACAATCCATTGCGCTGGTTGGCCCTTCCGGTGCCGGTAAAACGACACTTTGTAATCTCTTACCGCGCTTCTACGACGTGACCGGTGGCTGCATCCTCATTGACGGGCAGGACATCCGCACGTTGTCGCAGAAGAGCCTGCGCGCCGCCATCGGCATGGTGCAGCAGGAAGTCTACCTCTTCTCCGGCTCGGTGCTGGAAAACATCGCCTACGGCAAGCCCGGCGCATCGCGTGACGAGGTGGAAAAAGCAGCTCGTCTGGCCGGGGCACATGACTTTATCACCGCCCTGCCGGACGGCTATGACACCTACGTTGGCGAACGCGGTGTGCGCCTTTCTGGCGGCCAGAAGCAGCGCATTTCCATTGCCCGTGTGTTCCTGAAGAATCCGCCAATTCTGATTCTGGACGAAGCCACCTCCGCGCTGGATAACGAAAGCGAGCATCTGGTGCAGCAGTCGCTGGAATCCCTGGCGAAGGGGCGCACGGTGCTCACCATCGCGCACCGCCTGACGACCATCAAGGGCGCGGACTGCATCTGGGTTCTGACCGAAAACGGCGTGGAGGAGCAGGGCAGCCATCAGGAGCTGCTGAAGAAAAACGGCCTGTACACCCACCTCTACGCCATGTACACCACCGACAGATAACGGCCACGCTGCCGTTTCCCATTTTGATTTGATAAGGAGGATGATTTTCCATGTTGTTAACCCCTGCACTTTCTTCTGATTTTGACGCTGTTTGCCGCCTGTATGAGCGTACCATCGCGCACATGCAGGAAAATGGCCTGAATCAGTGGCAATGGGACGTTTACCCCAACGAAAACGACATCCGCAAGGACATTGAGGACGGCACGCTCTACGTCGTTCGGGAGGAAAACAGCCTTTCCGCTGCCATCGTCGTGACCACCGAGCCGGATCCGGAATATGAAAACGTCGGCTGGCTCTTTGGCGGCAAGCCCGGCATTTTCCACCGCCTTGTCGTTGACCCGGACAAACAGGGACATGGCCTTGGTCGTGCCGTTCTCACAGATGTGTTGGCGCTGCTGCGCCAGCAGGGCTGCACCACACTGCGCTGCGACACCATGGCGCATAATGCTGCCGCCCTGCACCTCTATCGCTCCTTCGGCATGCGCACGGCCGGAATGATCTGCGACCATGCGCCGGGTGGTGAACGCCGCTACATCGCGCTGGAACTGGCGCTGACGGACACGCTGCCGCTGCTGCCGCTGAAAATGCATCCGGCCTTCCGGGGCGGCAAGCTGACACCGTGGGGCGGCGAAAAGCTCCGCAGCGTCTACGCTAAGCCGATTGCGGAAGTTCCTACCGGCGAAAGTCTGGAAGTTTCCTGCATTCCCGGTCTGGAATCGGTGGACGATACCGGCGTGAAGCTGCCCGACCTGATTGCCCGTTACGGTGCCGCCTTCGCCGGGGAGTACGCCACACGCCCCTTCCCCCTGCTGCTCAAGCTGATCGACGCAGCAGAACCGCTCTCCGTTCAGGTGCATCCCAACGACGAATACGCCCACCGCGTCGAAAACGGCAAGCTGGGCAAAACCGAAGCATGGCTGATTCTGGACGCGCCGGAAGGCAGCGAGCTGGTGTACGGCATCAAGCCGGGCACCACGCTGGACACGCTGCGCACCGCCTGTGAGCAGGGCGCGGCGGTAGAACCGCTGCTGCGCCGTGTCGCCGTTCGCCCGGGAGATGTGTGCTTCATTCCGGCCGGCTGCGTGCATGCCATCGGCGCTGGTATCCTGCTTTATGAAATTCAGCAGTCCTCCGATGTCACCTATCGTTTCTATGACTGGGATCGCGTAGACAAAAACGGCAACCGGCGCGAACTGCATCTGCAAAAGGCGCTGGACGTAACGGATCTTTCCTTCTCGCTCGACCCGATTCCTGCGCCGGAGCAGCCGATCGTGCGCGTGCTGGACGAGACCTACTTCACGCTGGATCTCATCCGGGCTGATGCGTCCATGACCCTGCCGCAGGTGACTTCCTTCGGTCTACTGACGGCGCTGGATGGCGACCTGACGTTGTGCTACGAAAGCGGCACAATGCTGCTGCGCAAGGGCGAAAGTGCCTACCTGCCCCACACCGTTCCGGCCATCACCATCAGCGGCTGCGGTCGTGCGGCGCTCTCCATGCCGCGATGAAGCCGCGTCAGGGGCGCATTTCGCGGCATCTTCCGACGCTGCTGGCCATTCTATGGACGGCGGTATTCCCCTTCTGGCGGCTCGGAGAAACGCACGCGCTTTCTTCGCTCGTTTCCGGCGAAGTGTCGCTGTGGGATGCCTTGCTTTCGCTCTTTCCGCAAAACTACAGCAACATCACCCGTGCCAAATGGGAGGGTATGCTGCTGCTGACGTTCCTGACACTGTGTGCAGGCGTTTGGCTGCTTCCCTCCACCTTCCGTGCGGCAAAATGTCGCAAAAAGCCGCATCTACCCACGCTTTTCTGGCTGGGCTATCTGATCTGGCTGACGCTTTCCGCTTTTTGGGGAACTTACGCCGGGCAACGCAGCGGCGAGGGGCTGCTGGCCGTGCTATGGGGCTCGCTGCGCTATGAAGGGCTGGTCACGCTTTTCTGCTATGGTCTTATTTTTCAGTGTATGAGCCGTCACCCGGTGCAGATACACTGGGTGCTGTCCGCCTGTTCCGCCGCCATGATCGTCTATGCGCTCATCGTTGGGCTGCAATACGCCGGGCTGAATCCCCTGTCGCTTTTCCCCAACGGGCGGAGCATCCGCACCAATTACGAATTTCAGGGAACCATCGGCAATATTGACATGGTCAGCGGCTGGGTTTGTCTGCTCACGCCGGGGCTGCTGGGCAGTTTTCTGCTGCGTGACCGCCACGGTGTTTTCCACCTGATCGGCGGCCTTTTCGGCGCAGCGCTGACGCTGTGCATGGCGGTGCAGAGTGGCCTGATTGTGCTGGCACTGACGCTGCTAGCACTGCTGGCACTTTCGTTGCGCCGTCCGACCTGCCGCGCCCGTTTTATGCTGCTGCTTTCGCTGGTGCTGCTGCTCTTTTCCCTGCGGAAGGCGGTGCTGCTGCCTTGGCTGGACGGTTCTGAGGAAATCACCCTGCATGCTTCCCGAACCGGCCTTCTGGCCGCTGCGCTGGCTCTGGCGCTGCTGCCATTGGCCGCTTTCCTGCGCCGTCATCCACTGGCGGCGTTTTCCCGGAAAGCCGTGTGTCTGCTCTTTCTGCTGCTGGGCATCTGCTGCCTGCTGGCGCTGTATTTCCTGCCGCTTCCGCAGGGCAGTGGTCTCTGGGAGGCACAGGAGCTGCTGCATGGCCGGGCGCAGGACGATTTCGGCTCAGAGCGGCTGGGGGTATGGCGCATGACGCTGGACATGACTGCTGATTCCCCCTGGTTCGGTACAGGGCCTGACACGTTCTACTACGCCTTCCGCGCCTACCTGACCCAAACGGGGCAGACCATCCAGCAGAATTTCGACAATCCACACAACTTCTTCCTGCAAACCATGGTCAACAGCGGCATACCAGCCATGCTATTGCTGCTTGGACTGTGTATTTCTTCGCTGTTGAACGCCCTGAAGCGCCCGGATGGCCTTTTCCCGGCGCTGATGGCTTCCGGCTTTCTCGTGCAGGGCATGTTCACTTTCAGCATCTGCCTGACTTCCCCCATGTTTTATTGCGTCCTCGGCCTGTGCGCCATTCCCCATCAACCTGATTCATTCCCGGATCAAAAGGAGGCTTCCTCATGAGCGATTATCAATCCTACCGCCGCAAGGCATGGAACACCATCAAGCCTGTTCTGCCCATTATGATGCTTATTTCCATCATTGCGTCTCTGCCAGACTACATCGTCACTTTTGTCAGCACCAGCACCGGCGTTTCCGATTTTCTCGCTGCACTCGAATCGAATTCTCCCCAGTATAAAACGCTGCTGAACAACATTTCCAGCACGCAGTGGCTTCTTTTCGGCGTGACGGAGTTGGTTGCGCTGCTGATCTCTCAGCCGCTCACGCTTGGCCTGACCGGCGCAGCACAGCGCATCAACAACGGCGAAGAAATTGGTGTGCGTAATGTGCTGGACTATCTGCCCTACACGCTACGCGTCATTGGCCTGAATCTGCTGCGCATTTTCTACGCCGCATGGCCGCTGCTGATCGCTTCCGCCATCACCCTTCTCTACATACTCTGCGCCTCCCTCGCTGGCATCAGCAGTCTGGTTATCCTGTATGCACTGCTGGCGCTCAATATTGGCTGTGCGATTTACTGCATTCCGCGCAGCTGGAGTGTCGTCGCCGCTCCTTTCCTGCAAGCCAGACAACCGAAGGAAAAGCTGCGGACGCTCCTTCATCAGAGCATTTTCCTGATGAAGGGCTATCGCATGGCCTTCTTCTTCCTCACGCTGTCTTTCTTCGGCTGGATTTTCCTCTATAGCCTTCTCACCATCCTCTGCACGCAGCTCCTCGGCACATTGATTGGCAACATGATTTCCATGCTTGTGGGCAGTGCCCTGAGTTGCTATATGACGACCGCACAGGCACAGTTCATCCAGGATCTCGGCTGATCTCATCCACCAAAATGACGGATGGCAGGTTACAATATGCATTCATTTTGTCCCCCGGCGCTCAAGCAGCCGGGGGAATTTTGTTTGTTTTGCAGGATTTTGTTTTGTAAATGCATTTTTATCGTTTTTTCTCTTGATTTTCACGCAAAAACGGGTTATAATCATTCCGTTGCAACATTTTCCGCTTTTCTCCCATCAGGGACACGGCAGAAAATCTGCATTGATTACACCTTTTGATTGCAGGAGGACTTTCCTATGGCGCTCACGATTTCTCACCGTTGTCAGACGATTTCCCCTTCTCCGACGCTGGCCATCGACGCCCGTGCGAAAGAAATGAAAGCCGCTGGCGTGGACGTGATCGGCTTTGGCGCTGGCGAACCGGATTTTCCGACGCCGGACTATATCTGTGAAGCCGCGAAGGAAGCGCTGGACAAGGGCATGACGCGCTACACCCCTGCCGCAGGCACCGTCATGCTGCGTCAGGCCATCTGCGACAAGCTGGAACGCGATAACGGCCTGCATTATACCCCCTCTGACATTATTGTTTCCTCCGGTGCCAAGCACAGCCTGTATACCATCTTCCAGTGCATCCTCGATCCCGGTGACGAGGTGCTGATCCCTACGCCCTGCTGGGTCTCCTATCCGGAGATGGTACGCATGGCCGGTGGTGTACCGGTCTTCATCCCGTCGGATGAGCGCAATAACTTCATCCCCACCAGCCACGACATCGCCGCACGGGTGACGCGCCGCACCAAGGCCATCATCCTCACCAGCCCCAGCAACCCCAACGGCTCCGTCTGGTCGCGTGAGCAGCTGCAATTCGTGGCGGATCTGGCCGTCAGCCACCCGTTCTACGTCGTCAGCGACGAAATTTATGAAAAGCTGATCTACGATGGCCAGAAGCATGTTTCCATCGCCGAACTGGGCGAGGGCATCAAAAACCAGACTTTCGTGGTCAACGGCATGTCCAAGGCCTACGCCATGACCGGCTGGCGCATCGGCTACGTCGCCGGGCCGCGCATCGAAGTCTGCGCCATGACCAGCTTCCAGTCCCACGCCACCTCCAACGCGAATTCCATCGCCCAGTACGCTGCCGCCAAGGCGCTTCAGGGAGATCCCAAATATGTGGACGACATGGTGGCGCAGTTCGAAGCGCGCCGAAACGCCATGGTCGAGAAGATCAACACCATTCCCGGCCTTTCCTGCATGAAGCCCCAGGGCGCGTTCTACATCATGATGAACATCACCGGCATCATAGGCAAAACGTACAATGGCCGCGTGATTGACAGCAGCCAGACCTTCGCCGAGCTGCTGCTGGCCGACAAACATGTCGCACTGGTGCCGGGCAATGCCTTTGAGGCGGAAGGTTTCTGCCGCCTGAGCTACGCCGTGGCGATGGAAGCCTGCATGGAAGGCCTTCGCCGGATTGAAGAATTTGTCGGAAATCTTCAGGACGTGGCAGAATAACGCATTTCTTTTTCCCAAAAAAAGGCAATACAGCTGCTGTATTGCCTTTTATCGCTATCTTGTCGGCATTTTGCTAACGCTTGACTTTCCACCGTTTTTGTTTTAAGATGGATATGATATTCATATTTTATTTTCACTGAACCTGGAAAAGGAGGCACAGACCATGCTTGAATTTGATCCCCGTTCCAATCTGCTCATGACGAACCGTTATCAGTACAGCCTTCAGGACGTTCCCGCCCCCAACCTGTACCGTGAGCTTTATGATTACAAGTCCATCCCGAAGGTTGCTTTCAACATGCGCCATGTGCCGGAAAATATGCCGGACGAAATCTGGATGACAGACACCACCTTCCGCGATGGGCAGCAGTCCGTCAGCCCCTTCACGGTCGATCAGATCGTGCATCTTTATTCGCTGCTTCACCGGCTCGGCGGCCCCAAGGGGCTGGTGCGTCAATCCGAATTCTTCGTCTACACGGACAAGGACAAGAAAGCGCTGCATGCCTGTCAGGATCTAGGCTACGAGTTCCCGGAAATCACCACCTGGATTCGCGCCAACGAGAAGGACTTTGAGCTGGTCAAGCAGGCCGGTGTGAAGGAAACCGGCATCCTCGTTTCCTGCGCGGATTATCACATTTGCAAGAAAATGCATCTGACCCGTTCCCAGGCGATGGACAAATATCTGGGCATCGTGAAAGCGGCGCTGGATCGCGGCATCCGTCCCCGGTGTCACTTTGAGGACATCACCCGTGCGGACTTCTACGGCTTCGTGCTGCCCTTTGCGGAGGAGCTGATGAAGCTGTCGGAGGAATCCGGACTGCCGATCAAGATTCGCGCCTGCGACACGATGGGCTACGGCGTGCATTATTACGGCGCTGCGCTGCCGCGCTCCGTTCCGGGCATCATCTACGGTCTGCACCATTATGCGCGAGTCCCGTCTGAACAGCTGGAATGGCACGGCCACAACGACTTTTACAAGGTCGTCAGCAATGCCGGAACTGCCTGGATGTACGGCTGCTCCTCGGTCAACTGCTCGCTGCTGGGTATCGGTGAACGCACCGGCAACTGTCCGCTGGAAGCGATGGCGGTGGAATACGCCTCGCTGCGCGGCACGCTGGATGGCATGGATCTGACCGCCGTGACCGAAATCGCCGAATACATGGAGCGCGAAATCGGCATTGAGATCAGTCCGCGTCAGCCTTTCGTTGGCCGCCACTTCAACGTCACCCGTGCCGGCATCCACGCCGATGGGCTACTCAAGGATGAGGAAATCTACAACATTTTCGACACCACGGCCATTCTCAACCGCCCGGCGCTGGTGGCTGTGGATGCAACTTCCGGCACGGCCGGTGTGGCACACTGGCTGAACAGCTATTTCCGCCTGAAGGGCAACGAAGTCGTCCCGAAGACCGATCCGCTCATCGTTACGCTGCGTGAGCAGGTCGCAGAACTCTACGCACAGGGACGCAACACCGTCATGGGCGACGAAGAGCTGGAAATCATGGTGCGCAACATCGACACGGAGCGCTATGAGCATCTGCTGTTCCACAAGAGTCATTGACTTTTTATCCAGAGGGATTCCTACTGTCCCTCTGGATTTTCCGTATTTCCGGGAGGATTTTTTCTCATGATCGGTCGTTTTGCTCCCACGCCCAGCGGTCGGCTTCATCTGGGCAATCTGCTCTGCGCCATGCTCGCCTATCTTTCTGCGCGTTCGCAGGGCGGACAATTTCTCCTGCGCATTGAGGATGTGGATATTCCGCGCTGCCCACGCCATCTGGCACAGCGCGCCATCGAAGATTTGCAGCTGCTCGGCTTTCGCTGGGATGCGCCGCCGCTGTTCCAGTCCGAACGGACAGCCATTTACCAGCAGGCGCTGGATTTTCTGCGGCAACAGGGACATGTCTACCCCTGTTTCTGCACCCGTGCGCAGCTGCACGCCTCTGTCGCGCCGAATCTGGGAGACACGCAGTTCATTTACCCCGGCACCTGCGCTCACCTGACAGCCGAAGAAGCCGCCGAGCGTGCCAAACACCGCGCCCCGGCCATGCGTCTCCGCGTGCCGCCGGAAACCATCCGCTTCACCGACCGACTTTTCGGGGAACAGGCGGAAAATCTGGCGCTGGACTGCGGCGATTTCCTGCTTCAGCGTTCTGACGGGCTTTTTGGCTATCAGCTGGCCGTCGTCGTGGACGATGCCCTCAGCGGCGTAACGGAAGTGGTGCGCGGACGCGATATTCTTTCCGCCACGCCCCGGCAGATTTACCTGCAACGCCTGTTGGGCTATCCCGGCGTGAATTATGCGCACATTCCACTACTGATGGACGCACAGGGGCGGCGGCTTGCCAAGCGCGATGCGGATTTGGATCTTTCTGCGCTGCTCCGGCGCTTTTCGCCCGAAGAAATCATCGGCTTTCTGGCCTTCAGCGCCGGACTGCTGGACGAAATCCGCCCCACGACGCTGGAAGCGCTGATTCCCCTTTTCGACTGGGAGCGCGTAAAACGGGAGGATATGCGGTTGCCAGCGGAAATGATGCAGGAGGGTGGGTTTTCTCTTTAACCGCAAAAGAACTCCTTTGATACAGCAATGAGGCTAGCGCAGATTTTCGTTTCTGTGCCAGCCTCATTGATGGAATCGGTTATTTCGCTGTTCTTTCTCGCTTTTCCAGCATCGCCAAAGCCCGATCTAAAATACACTTTTTTCGTTCCTGTAGCATCATCTTGTAGAATTGCTTCTGAAGATCCGTGATAAAGGGCGTTTCATCAATCATTTGACAAATAGCATTCATGTTGATTCGAGGCATAATCCGCTTCAGTGCGCGATTACATTCTGAATTTTCCAGAGAAGTCAAAAAGTCAAAGTAGTTGATTCTCTGATTCTTAATTCTCAACCCCGCAGTAGGAATGTTGAACACGCGCGTATGTCTTTCTGCTTCACTCTTCAGCACAGAACGCATCATCGCTTCATCCGCCTGTGGATACAGGCAACTGCCACAATCGTAGACCGGAGCCAGCGTCATCTGATCCGTCTCCGTATTATACAGGAAGCCCCAATTGCCATTATGCCGATCCCAGTTGCCAATCAGCGCATCCACAATAAACATATCCCAGAACCGCTCCGTCAGCTGAATCGGGTCAATTGCCTGCTGCTCCACCATTGCACTCAAAACCTCAGACAATTCTGTACCATAGCCATTATGGCCAGAGTCGATAATCGTGTTCTTCAAAGAAGCAAAATCCTGAAGCACAATGCCCGGAGAGGTAAAATCCCGACAGGCGACGACGATTTTTTCTTTTTCTTCCTTTCGGTACAGTCCCAGCAGGGTTTCCTGCACTGGGATGCCGATCAGTTCAAAAATATGACAGCCCAAATATTCAGAAATGCAGCCATTGGCATAACTGATTTCCTTGTTTTTTGATGGTGCTGCCGGGAATTTCAGCATATAAGGAATGCCCTGATAGACCACGCACAGTTTGCTGCCGTTTGCTCCGGCATAAGTCTTTTTCCTGACCGGAAGTTCCGTAAAATCAATCAAAGAAATCATCCCGTTCCATTCGAAGATATTTTCTTCTCAAATACCACGCCTGATCTGGCGTAATCAGCCCATCCGTTTCCGCACAATTGAGATCAGAATTCAGTTCACACCAGATGAGATCCCAATGCATATCACGCTGGCCGCTATCTTCAATCTCCCATGATTTTTCCATCGCTGCGATCGACTTCTGAAGATATTCAGGCAATCCGCATTCCAAATAGCTTTCGTCCTCTGGACGTCCCGTTTCCGGGTCATAACCTGATGGCGTCATTTTCACAATCCCCTCCATACTTGACAGTCACATTGCGAGCAGCCGACAGCGTTTTTTTCGGAATATTCCAATGGCGCGCGATGATGCTGCCTTTATGTCTCCTCGCCCAGATGCAGATCCTTAAAATCGCCCAGCTCGCCACGCATGAAGTGCTTCCGGCACAGGCTCACATACTGCCCGTTTCCGCCCAGCAGCACCTGCTCGCCCTCCTTGACCACATGGCCATCCACCACGCGCGCATTGCAGATGGCCTTGCGGCCACACCAGCAGATGGTCTTGATTTCCTCAATCGTGTCCGCCCAGGCCATCAGCCACTGGCTGCCCTCAAAGAATCGGTTCTGGAAATCTGTCCGAAGCCCATAGGCAATTACTGGCACGTCGTAATCATCCACGATGCGCACCAGCATTTCCACCTGCTGTCGGGTGAGGAACTGCGCCTCGTCAATAATCACGCAGCCATAGCCCTGTGCATCCTCCGGCTGAATATCCTCCACATAGCGGCAGACGGTCTGCAAACCGCAGCGCGAGCGGACAATGACCGCCCCATCTCGGTCATCCAGGCGAGGTTTGAGCATCAGCACCTTCTGTCCGCGTTCCTCGTAATTATACTGAACCATGATGGCATTCGCGGTCTTGCTTGAGCCCATCGCCCCGTAGCGAAAATACAGTTTAGCCATTGCTGAAGCCCCTTTTTCTGTTTATAGCGCCTTCATCGTGAAGGTAAAGGTATAAGGCCGGTCTGCCGGATAGCAGAATTGCGGCAGCACCGGCGCCCCCCAGCTGTCGTCGCCGCCAATGCCCTTGCGGAACATGGCTACGTCCAGCACCGTGCGCACGCTACCCATCAGGTCGCCGGGATGATAGGCATTTTCCAGCTCCTCCGGCAGCCAGGGCAGTACACTGACTTCCAGCGCCCTGCCTTCCACCAACACGCCGTGACCCTCGTCGTCTGTGACGGCGACAGCCTGTACGCCCGTGCGATTGCCGCTTTCCTGCGGCTTGCAGTAGCCGGTCATGCCCTTGCTGACTTTCCAGCTGTGCCAGCCCAGATATGCGCCCTCGCGGCGGTCAATGTAGTTTTCATCCGGCCCGTAGCCGTAGCAGCGCACATGCTTCAGGCGCGGATCAAGCTGGAAGGACAGCCCCAGCGCCGGCATATCCGGCTGCTCCGGCAAACCCGGCCAGTTGACCGTCACCTCGACAGCATCCTGCGCACGCACCATGTAGCAGACCGTCAGCGCAAAGTCCTTGAGCATCGGCGTGGTATAACGATAGGTGAGCGTCGTCATGCCCTCCTGCTGCGACACCTGCGCCTGACTGCACCAGCTGTATCGACTGATGAGATGATAAACGCCCTGACGGACATTGTTGCCGTTGCCGCGGTCATTGTCCGTTGCCGCGCGGAAGAGACTGAGCTGCGGCGCATGCAGCAGCGTTTCCCTGCCCAGCGCGTCGCGGAAGGAAATCATGCCCCGACCGCGCTCGAACAGCACGCCCAGCTTTTCCCCGTGGAAACCAACGTTGTTATCGCCCAGCACCGGCACAGGGCCGTTGTCTGCCGTGGCCTGATGCTTCGTCTCTCCGAAAATGGCCTGTCCGTGGCTCAGGATGGTTCCAGCTTCCAGCACACCTGTTTTTTCGCGCAGCACCAGGAAGCAGGTAATCACCACCTGTCCTTCCGGCAGTTCGCCAAAGGGAAGCTCTACATGCACAGCCTCGCCGGGCGCAATTTCCGGCAGCAGCGTTTCACCGGCACAGACGGGCATGCGGTCGCATTCCACCGTCCAGCGCACGTCAAAGCCCGTCAGCGCAGCAAATACGCGCCGATTCGTCACCGTCACGCCCGTTTTGTCCGGCGTCATCCACACATCGCGGAAAACATGGCGCACTTCCTGACACTTGCCCGTCAGTGTGCGATCGCCCAGAATCAGGCCGTTGGTGTTGAACTGCCAGTCCGTCGGCTTGTCCCCGAAATCGCCACCATAGGCCAGACGAGTCTGCCCATTGGGGCCTTTCACGCGCAACGCCTGATCCACATAGTCCCAGATAAAGCCGCCCTGATACATCGGGTATTTATCTTCCAGCTCCCGGTAGAGCGAAATGCCACCGCAGCTGTTGCCCATCGCGTGAGAATATTCGCAGTTGATAAACGGTTTGTCCGGATTGTTTTGCAGATAGCGCTCCACATCCGCCACTTTGGCATACATGTTGGAATGTACATCCGTCGTGTCAGGATAGCGCAAATCATGCACCACGCCCTCATAATGCACCAGTCGGGTCGGATCGCTCCGGCGGAAAAGCTCGCTGAGCAGCCACAGATTTTTGCCGCCCCAGCTCTCATTGCCGCATGACCAGAACAGGATGCAGGGATGGTTCTTGTCTCGCTCCAGCATTGCCCGGCCGCGTGCCAGCACCGCTTCCTGCCATTCCGGCTTGTCCCCCGGCACCACCCAGTCATGCATCGGTGCCCAGGAGCCATGGGTTTCGATGTTCGTTTCGTCAATGACATACAGGCCGTATTCGTCGCAGAGGCGGTAGAATTCCGACGTGTTGGGATAATGGCAGGTACGCACGGCGTTAATGTTCATGGCCTTCATGTCGCGAATGTCGCGCAGAAGCAGTTCATGCGTCATTACGCGACCCCGGTCGCAGTCAAATTCATGGCGATTCACGCCGTGGAAGACGATGCGGCGGCCATTCAGGCAGAGGATTTTGTCCTTCATCTCAAACTGGCGGAAACCCACCTTCGTCTGGCAGACCTCTGACACCTCGCCCTGCGCATTCCGGAGCGTCACCGTCAGCAGATACAGGTTCGGCTCCTCCGCATTCCAGAGCTTCACGCCGGGGATCTCTTCGGAGAAGTCCAACTGCATGCCAGAAATTTCCTTTTCCGCCTGCCACAGCACCGTGCCATCCCGATCGCTCAGCACCAGCGAAACACCGCCCGAAGCGCCCATCACCAGCAACCGCGTTTCCAGCCGCGCCCGGGTATAATTTTCCTCCAATGGCGTGCGAACGCGCAGATCATAGAGATGCAGCGGCGGATAGAAATGCAGAGAAACACTGCGGTGAATGCCGCTGAAGCGCCAGAAGTCCTGATCTTCCATCCATGTGCCGGAGCAGCGCTTGAACACGCGCAGCACCAGGCGGTTTTCCCCTACCTGCACATAAGGGGTCAGGTCAAAGCGATGCGTGGTAAAGCTATCCTCGGCATAGCCGACTTCCCGGCCATTGACATAGACCAGCACAGCCGCCTCCACGCCGCCCAGATGCAGCACCACCCGATTCTGCAAATCGCGCAGCGACAGCGCAAAGGTGCGCACGCAGGTGACGGTCGGATTGTACGTTTCGCTGACCTGCGGCGCTTTCAGGGCTTCATGGCCGTCCCAGGGGTACTGAGCGTTGACATAATGCGGCGGATCCCATTCCGGCGCTTCCAGCTGGAATTCACACGGAACATGAATGTCGCGCAGTGTCTGATCCAGTGTACCGTCGCGCAGCAGCTGTTCCGGCGCTTCCTGCGGCCTGATGGCAAAATGAGCCTTCCACACGCCGTCCAGCGAGCGTGTCAGCGAGGAAACTTCCTGCGCCGCTTCCTCCTGAGATGCATAAAAATCATGATCCGAGCAGTCCGGCATTTTGCCCACGCTGAAAATTTCCGGATTGGCCAGCCATGTCAAATCGAAGTGGCCTCGGTCGTGATCGTTCATTGCGATTCCTCCTGTAAATAACGCCCTGCCAGAGCAGAAAAGCGGTTTCATCGTGTTCTCATCGTTCATTATACCTGAAGGCACTGCCTTTGTCCAGCCGCCGAAAGCGGAAAGTTTTTGGAACCGTTCGTTTTCGCTTGACAGATGTTCAGTTTGATTGTAAAATAGGTAGTGACCGGCTGCGAAACACCCTTTTAGGAGGTTTCGATGCTGTTTTCGATAAACGCCTGAATGCTCTTCTGTTTACTTTCCCCGCAGACGGAGTTTTTTCTCCCTGCACTGCGGAGTCTGTTGCAGGCTTCAGGGAATCGTTGATTTTTTCATCAGCGTTTTCCTGACCAGTCGATTCACACGATCTGCGGTTTTGCCGCAAATGTGCTTTTTTCAGCATGTTCTTTGCCTTGCGCAGAAGGACATCTGTTTTCAAAAACGCGCCTTATGGCTGTGATGGCGGTATTCCCTTTTCATTTTCCTCTTCAGCCTGCCCAAGCGTTGTTTTCCGAAATGCCGCGACGAATTTCGTCCTCCGGCTTTCTTTCGACTGTGCTGGTTTTTTCAGCCTGTCTTGCCGTTTGCTGTCGTGCATGGAGACATGTACGGATTTCCATGGGTGAAGGGCGGCGAGGATGGGCGATGCGTATCGAATATGCAGCATGCCGCCGTGTGGGAATTTCCCGGACGGCTTTTTTGCGTCGGTCAAGCATGGATTTCGTACTTTTAACATTCTAATTCTTTGAAAGGGGGAAATGAACCAGTGGGAACCATTGTGTGGATTCTGCTCGTCCTTCTGGCGGCGGCAGGCGGCGGCTTCGTCGGCTATACCTATCGCCAGAAGATCGTCGAGGAAAAAATCAACCGCAGTGAGGAAACAGCCAAGCGCCTCTACGACGACGCTGTTCGCAAGGCGGATGAGCAAAAGCACAAGGCAGATGAGTACAAGAAGGAAAAGGTGCAGGAAGCCAGGGCTGAAATTCTCAAGGCCAAGGACGAAATCGACCGCGAAAAGGCTGCGAATGCCCGTGAGATGAATGAGATCCGTGAGCGCCGTGCTGAGGTGCAGCGGAGCGAAAATCGTCTGGTGCAGCGCGAAGCCTCTCTGGACAAGCGTTCGGACAGCCTGGATGACCGCGAGAACGACATCAAGAAGCGCAACGACCTGATTGAACGCAAGCAGGAGGAAGTTGCCCGGCTGCATAGCGAGGCGGAGGAAAAGCTGCAAACGCAGACGACGGAGCTGGAACGCATCGCCGCCATGACGCAGGATGAAGCCAAGCAGATCATCGTTGACCGCGTGCAGAAGGATGCTTTCCATGACGCCGCCGCCACGGTGCGCGACATTGAAAGCCGCGCCCGGGAGGAAGCCGAAAAGAAGGCTCGCAACATCATTGCCCTGGCCATTCAGAAGTGTGCCTCCGACCATGTGGCTGAAACGACCGTTTCCGTCATTGCGCTGCCCAACGATGACATGAAGGGGCGCATCATTGGCCGCGAGGGGCGCAACATCCGTGCGCTGGAAACAGCCACCGGTGTGGACATCATCATCGACGATACGCCGGAAGCGGTGGTCGTCTCCGCCTTTGACCCCATTCGCCGCGAAATCGCCCGTCTGACGGTGGAGCGCCTCATCAACGATGGCCGCATCCATCCGGCGCGCATCGAAGAAATGGTCGAAAAGGCACGCAAGGAAGTCGAAAACCAGATTCGCGAGGCTGGCGAAGCTGCCGTCTTCGAGACGAATCAGCACGGCCTGCATCACGAGCTGGTCAAGCTGCTGGGTCGCCTGAAGTACCGCACTTCCTACGGCCAGAACGTGCTGAAGCACTCCATCGAGGTCAGCCATCTGGCCGGTCTGATGGCCGCCGAGCTGGGCGCGGACGTTCAGCTGGCCAAGCGCGCCGGTCTGCTGCACGACATCGGCAAGGCCGTTGACCACGAGGCGGCAGGTACGCACGTCCCCCTGGGCGGCGAGCTGGCACGCAAATATCATGAACGACCCGCCGTGATTCACGCCATTCTGGCGCATCA
>CAZGKQ010000008.1:0-22223 GCA_964526125.1 uncultured Faecalibacterium sp. | reverse complement strand
GTCCCCCACGCGCTGCTGCTGGAAACCCTGACGGACGAAGGCGCTGGAACGATGTTCAAAAAGGAGCTGAAACCCAATGTCTCAAACCCTCAAACATGAGGATGCCGCCTACATCGCCAACACCTATGGCCGCTTTGACGCGGTGCTTGCCCAGGGCAGCGGTGCCCATTATCAGGATGCCGATGGTCAGCGCTACATCGACTTCGGAACCGGCATCGGGGTGACGCTCTTTGGCGCATGCGATCCGGAATGGGTGAAGGCCGTGACTGACCAGCTGACCACGCTGGGACACACCTCCAATCTCTATTATACCGAGCCGCAGGTGGCGCTGGCGCATCTGCTCTGCCAACGCACGGGCATGAAGAAGGTGTTCTTCGCCAATTCCGGTGCAGAAGCCAACGAATGCGCCCTCAAAGTCGCCCGAAAGTACGGCGAAAAGGACGGACGCATCACCATCGTGACGCTTGTGAACAGCTTCCACGGCCGTACCATCGCCACGCTGGCCGCCACCGGGCAGGAGCGCTTTCATGCGCATTTCGGCCCTTTCCCGGAGGGATTCGTGTCCATCCCGGCCAACGACACCGATGCGCTGCGTCAGGTGCTCTCCTCCGGCCAGGTCTGCGGTCTGCTGATGGAAATGGTACAGGGCGAGGGCGGCGTGATTCCGCTGGAACCAGCCTTTGTGAAGGCAGCGGAGGCTCTGTGCTGCGAAAAAGATATTCTGCTGATGGTCGATGAGGTGCAGACCGGCAATGGCCGCACCGGCACACTCTACGCCTATGAGCAGTTCGGCATTGCGCCGGATGTCGTGACCACCGCCAAGGGACTGGGCGGCGGACTGCCCATCGGTGCCTGCATGCTGGGCGCGCGCTGCGAGCAAGTGCTGGGCAAAGGCGACCACGGCTCGACCTTTGGTGGAAATCCCATCTGCGCCGCTGCGGCGCTGAACGTGGTTTCCCGGCTGGATGACGCGCTGTTTGAGGGTGTTCGCCAGCGTGCCGCCTTCATCCACCAGTCGCTTTGCGGAGCGCCGGGCGTGAAGGAAGTGACAGGGCTGGGGCTGATGATCGGCATTCTGCCGGAGAATCGCCCTGCCGCCGAAATCGCCGCCGCCTGTTTGCAGGACGGCCTGATGGTGCTGACGGCGCACGAAAAGATTCGTCTGCTGCCGCCCCTGAATATTTCCTTTGACGATCTGGCGGACGGGCTGACCATTCTGAAAAAGCATCTGGCATAACGCTTCAACGGCGCACTACAACATTCGCAGTGCGCCTGATCCTGTTTCTATCATCATGGCACGGAGGTCTTTCCCGGATGGATCATGCGCCTTTTTCCGCAGACAGCGCCGCTTTGGAGGCCATTTTAGCGCGCGTGCGTCAACTCCCGGCGGATGTTCCGCAGCTGATTGCACTGGATGGCCCCTGCGGCAGCGGCAAAACCACGCTGGCCGACGCTCTGGCGAAGCACCTGAACGCCCCCGTTGTCCACATGGACGACTTCTGCATTCCGCACGCGCAGAAAACGCCGGAGCGGCTGGCAATTCCCGGCGGCAATGCCGACGTGGCGCGGCTGACGCAGGAGGTGCTTGCGCCTTTTCTCGCCCGTGCGCCCATCGTTTACCGCCGCTATCTTTGCCATGAGGATGCACTTTCCGCACCCGTCACGCTGCCGCCCACGTCGCTGCTGTTGCTGGAAGGCAGCTACAGTCTGCTGCCGGAAATCCGCCAGCACGTTTCACTGGCCATCTTCCTGCAAATTTCCCCGGCGCTGCAACAGGAGCGGCTGCTGCAACGGGTGGGTTCGCAACGCCTGATGGATTTCAATCGTCGCTGGATTCCGCTGGAAAGCTGCTATTTCCGCGCCTTTCAGCTTCCCGACGCAGATTGTCTGCTGCTCAGCGCCGATCATTTGCAATCCGTGAACGCGCCCACCCTGCCCTGAGCGGCCTTCATGCGCTTCATAATCGCGTCATACTGGCGGTGATGCGGCTGCATCATCACAGGCGGATTGGTGGAAGGGCGATTGGCAGCCTCAGGCAGTTCCCGTTGCTGCGTTTCCCTTTCCGGCAGACGGTTGACTGCTGGCCGCTCCTCAATAGCCGCCGGATTTTCCACCACGGGAACCGTCGCGTCCTTCTGGCACTGCCACCAAATCCACTGCTCCTTCTGTTCCTGACTCGTTTTCGCGGCAAACGGTGATACGGATGCTGCTGCTCGCATGCTCTTTCCCTCCCTGCGCTTTTGCTTCACCTTATGCGCCAGCGCTGCCATCCGTGATGCTGATTTTCATTTTTTCGGAGGTGTTTTGAATGGAATTTTCTCTTCACTGCGGCAACACAACCGCCTGTATCCGCCAGAAGGGGGCGCAGATGACTTCCTTCCGCGGCGCAGATGGCCGGGAAGTGATCTGGCAAGCTGATCCGGCCGTCTGGGCGAATCACGCGCCCGTGCTTTTCCCCATCTGCGGCAAGGCCAAAGACGATCAGGTCATCATCGACGGACAGGCGTACCCGATGGGCAAGCATGGCTTCTCACGCAATCCCGATTTCGCCGTGGAGCGCGTTGGCGACGACTTCATTGAGCTGGTGCTGACCCCCACAGAGGAAAGCAAGCCCTCCTACCCGTTTGATTTTGCCTTCCACGTCCGCTACACGCTGCATGAAAACGGCTTTTCCGCCCAGTTTGTGGTGGAAAACCGCTCTGACCGCGTGATGCCCTTCTGCTGCGGCGGTCATCCGGGCTTCATTGTGCCGATGGAAGATGGAGCAGCCTACACGGATTATCAGCTGGTCTTCCCGGAGGAGGAGGACGGCAAAAACAGCCTGTGCCCCGGCGGAACGCTCATCAACGGCAGCGAATACCTGCCCTGCTTCCATCACAGCCGCACCCTCCCCCTGAGCCATGACCTGTTTGACGAGCGCGACGCGCTGATCTTCACGGAGCTGAAGAGTCGGCAGGTGGATCTGGTGCATCGCGTCAGCGGCCACGGTCTGCGCTTCGCCCATCCCAAGATGGAGGTGCTGGCCATCTGGTCGATGCCGAAGAAAAATGCCGATTACGTCTGTCTGGAACCGTGGCACGGCATGCCCGGCCAGGTCAACGAAAGCGGTCGCTTTGAGGACAAGCCCTTTGTAACGCTTCTCGCGCCCGGGCGCTGCTGGCAGGGCGGCTATCAGATGGATTTGATCTGACCTTTCATAAACAAAAGTGCTTTTCACCCCATCACGGGTGCGAAAAGCACTTTTGTCATGCATTTTTATGAATTCCTGAATTCTGATCGGCTTACTGCGCGTCGTCCTGATCCACGGGAGCAAAGTCGAGCGTCGGAACCTCCGGCTTTGCAGAAATTTCAGGCTGGTCGAAAGGATTCTCCGCAGTCGGCATCTCCATCGTCGGTGCATCATCTTTGGGTTCAAAAACCGGCTCGACAGTCGGCGCTTCGTACTGCGGCTCGGCCTTTTCGGTCGGCTGCGCTTCAGACGCTTTGTTGTTCTGCTTTTCAGCCTTCTTCTGCGCCTTTTTTTCGGCTTTCTTTTCCTGCTTTTCGGCCTTTCTCTCTTCTTTTGCGGCCTTCCGGTTTTCGCGCAGCGCCTTCAGCTGCTCATCAAGCTGGTTCATTTCCGCCAGCATGCCCTGAATTTCCGTCGGCACCGTTGCGCCATTCTTCCACAGCTCCAGCAGCTTCTGGCCGACCTGACTCTGCAACTCTTTCCGGCTGCTGGTCATGCTCATTTCGTCCATCTTCATTTTCGTGCTGGTCGCCACATGATTGGCCGTCGTATTGATCGCCTTGACGCTCTTCGCCAGAATCCCCTTCATTGTCTTGCCTACATCAGCCATTTTTCAATACTCCTTTTTTATCGGTCATTCATCAATTTTTCATCAAGAAGCATGTGTAGCTTCGGGAACATACTTCTTTTGTCTATTTCGCTGCATTGCCCTGTTTTTCCTGCCGTTCACGAAAAAAACAAGCGGCGTTCCCACATCGCTGTGAAAACGCCGTCCATCGTCTTGACGCTTTATGCGTTGATAATGCGATCAGCAATCTGCTTGCCCGTCAGGCCGTATTCTTCCAGCAGCGCCGCAGGCTTGCCGGACTGGCCGAACGTATCGTTGATGCCAATCTTCTCGAACTTCGCCAGACCCATGCCGCACACAGCGGAAGCCACTGCGTCGCCCAGGCCGCCGATGATGGAATGCTCCTCCACCGTGAAGACCTTGCCGCACTTGGCCGCATAGGCACGCGCCAGCTCATCGTCAAAGGGCTTCAGCGTATGGAAGGAAACCAGCGCTGCGTCAATGCCCTGCGCTGCCAGCAGATCCACCGCCTCCAGGCAGTGCTCCAGCATAATGCCGCAGGTGAAAATTACGCAGTCCTTGCCGTCCTTGATGACCGTGCCCTTGCCCACCGTGAAGGGACGCGCCTCATACACCGGGGAGGGCAGACGCGCCGTGCGGATGTACACCGGGCCGTTGATTTCCGCCGCAGCGCGGACGCACTGCTCGCACTCCGTCGCATCGCTGGGAACGAACACCGTCATGTTCGGCAGCACGCGCATGAGGGCAATGTCCTCAATCGCCTGATGGGAGCCACCATCTTCGCCCAGCGTCACACCAGCGTGAGAGAAACCGAACTTCACGTTGAAATTCGGATAGCACACGCCATTGCGGATCTGGTCATAGCTGCGCCCTGCGAAAACCGCGAACGTGGAGCAGAAGGGAATCAGCCCCATCGTGGACATACCGGCCGCCATATCCACCATGTTGGCCTCAGCAATGCCGCAGTCAATGAAGCGGTCGGGATAAGCCTTTTTGAAACCATTGGTCATGGTTGCGGCTGCCAGGTCGGCATCCAGCACAACCACCTTGTCATTTTCAGCGCCCAGCTTGACAATCGCCTCGCCATACGCCACGCGAATTGCTTTCTTTTCCATTTGTTCAGCCCTCCAGTTCACTCAGCGCCTGCGCCGTCTGTTCTGCATTGGGTGCCTTGCCGTGCCAGCCGACCTGTCCCTCCATGAAGGACACGCCCTTGCCCTTGAGGGTGTGCAGGTGGATAAGACGCGGCTTACCGGGGCAGGCCGGAGCATGCAGCGCATCCAGCACCTGCTGCATGTCGTTGCCGTCCGCCACCTCAATCACGTCATAGCCGAACGCCTTGAACTTCGCGTTCACATCGCCCAGCGACATGACCTCGTCGTTCGTGCCGTCGATCTGCATGCCGTTGTGGTCGAAGATGACCGTCAGGTTATCCAGCTGATAGTGTGCCGCCGCCATCGACGCTTCCCAGACAAGTCCTTCCTGAGACTCGCCGTCGCCGATGATGGTATACACATGGCAGGGATTGCCCGTCTTCTTTGCACCCAGCGCCATGCCGACGGCAATGGAAATGCCCTGACCCAGCGAGCCGGTGGAAGCATCCACACCGGGACACTTTTTCACATCGGGATGACCCTGCAAAATGCCATGCAACTGACGGAACTGGTCGAATTCCTCCGCGCCGAAGAAACCGCGCTCGCACAGCGTGCCATACAGGCCGGGTGCCGCGTGACCCTTGGACAGCACAAAGCGGTCACGATCCCACGCCTTATCGTTCTGGGGATTCACACCCTTCATCACGTCAAAATACAGCGCCACAAACGCTTCCGTCGCCGACAGCGATCCGCCGGGATGACCTGCGCCAGCCTTGTTCGTCATGATAATGATGTCACGCCGCACACGGCGGCAGACGTCCCGGAGTTCCTGAATGTCCATCAAAGTACCTCCTCTGAATCCGCTCCAGCCTTGATGCTGTGAGCAGTTTTTCTCAAAAGTCCTGCCGAAAAAAAGCAGTGCTTTCAAGCAGTCCGTTTCTTCCATTATAGTCATGTTTCCTGAGCTTGTCAATGTTTCCAGCGGAAGATTTGTCTTTTTTGCGTAATTTCTACCCCGATGAGGGCATGCCAATGTCAGAGAAACGCCTGAACAAGCCGATAGGTCAGCCACGCGCACCCCCACGCCAGCGCAAACTGACCGATAAAGGCAGCCAGCGCCATTTTCCGGCTGTTCATGCCCCGGCCAATCGCCGCACTCGCCGCCATGCATGGCGGATACAGCAGCACAAAGGTCATCAGCGAAGCCGTCGAGGCCACGGTGGGCAAGCAGCGGCTCAATGCCGCATGCAGGCTTCCCTGACCGCCCAGCACGGCCAGGGTGCTGATAATGCTCTCCTTCGCCAACAGCCCCGACAGGAGCGCCGCCGTCACTTCCATCGTGCCGAAGCCCAAAGGCGCAAAAATCGGTGTCAGCCAACCGGCTACGCTGCCCAGAATGCTCTCCTGCGTGCTTTGCGCCCATTGTCCCGACCAGGTGAAGCGCCCCATCAGCCAGATCAGCATAGAGACCAGCAAAATCACCGTGCACGCCCGGCGGAGGAATTCCCCCGTCTTGCGCACCATTCGCCGCCAGAGGGAACCGATGGTCGGCAGACGGTAGCGCGGCAGCTCCATCACGAACGATGCAGCCTCCCCCAGAAACACGGTGCGCCGCAGCCCCTGCGCCACCAGCACGGCCAGCACCACACCGACCACGCACATTCCCGTAACCCAGCCCATGCCGCCGCCCAGAAACGCTGCCAGTGCCGCATAAACCGGCAGTTTGGCGCTGCATGACATCATGGGAATCAGCAGCAGCGTAAACCGGCGGTCGCGCTCGTCCCGGAGCGTCTGCGCCGCCAGCGCGGCCGGAACCGAACAGCCAAACCCCAGCAGCAGCGGAATAAACGCCTGTCCGTTCAGCCCCAGCGCGCGCATGGGTCTATCCATCAGGAAGGCGGCACGCGCCATGTAGCCGCTGTCCTCCAAAAGCGCCATGCACAGGAAAAGCAGGAGCAGCATGGGCAGAAAGCTGACCACGCTCGCCACGCCCGTCATGAAGCCGTCCACCAGCAGCCCTTGCAGCACATCCGACACCCCGGCGCGCTGCAACAGTGCTTCCAGCGCCGTCTGCGCCAGTGTCAGCAGATCCGTCAGCGCGCCGGACAGGCTGCTCCCCAGACGCCCGAAAGACAGCGCCGCCATGCCGCCCAGCATCATCAGCAGCATGGGCAGCGCCATCACCGGATGCAGCACCACCGTGTCCACCGCATCCGTCAGTGAAAAGGCCGATTCGCCGCCGCGACAGACTTCCCTGCACAGCCGTTCCGCCCAGTCGTATCGGAGTGTGGCCACGGCACAGACTGCATCCATTCCCTGCTGTGCTGCCAGCTGCCTTTGCGCCTTTTCCAACAGCACCGAATCGGCCGGATAGTCGTCCCCCTCCATGCACTTCCAGGCATGAAAGGCGGTTTTCTCCTGCGCCGCACGCTGCGCCAGCGCGAAGGCTTCCCGGCCTGTTCCGGCCTCCGGCAGCGGCGGAATCGTCGGCGTTTGCGCCAGCGCTTCCAACAGCGCCGGAATTCCTTCACCCGTGCGCGCCGTCAGCGACACGACCCTCATGCCCAGCCGCTGCGAAAGCGTCTTTTCCTGTATCACGCGCCCCTGCCGTCTGCACTCATCCATCATGTTCAGCGCCAGCAACATCGGCTTTTGCAGCTGCATCAGCTGATGCGTCAGGTAAAGGCCGCGGCTGAGTGCCGTCGCATCCACGATTTGCAGAATGATGTCATATTCGCCCTTCAGCAGATAGTCCACCGTGACCTTTTCCTCCGCCGAATAGGGGCTGAGCGAGCAGGTTCCGGGCAAGTCCACCCATTTCAGGTCATTTTCTGCGGACAGTCCTTCTCTGCGCTCCACCGTCACGCCCGGCCAGTTGCCCACATGCTGGTGCAGCCCGGTGACGGCGTTAAACAGCGTTGTTTTGCCGCAGTTTGGTGCGCCCAGAAGCGCAATCGTCTTCATGCTTTTTCCCTCTTCATGATTTGACCTGAATTTCCTTCGCCAGACTTTTCCGCACCGACACCCGGCTTCCGCGCACCATCAGGATCAGCGGATCCCCGAGCAGCGCCGAGCCAATCAGGCGTACCGACACGCCCGGCGTCAGCCCCATGTCCAGCAGACGGCGCTTCTGCGCGTTTTCCATGTCAAGGCGGAGAATCTGCCCCTGCGCACCAGCCTTCATGTCCGCCAGCGTCATGGTTCCGTTGCCTCCTCTGCCAGCGCCTGTGCAAGCGTTCCCTGCGGATGCGCCAGATAGGCCGCAATCACCTGCTGCTCACTCAGCAACGCGCGCTTTCTCAGCGTCCCTTCCGTCACCAGACAGAACAGGCTCATTTTCGACGGATGAAGGCAGGAAACCGCCTGCCTGAGCGTTCGCGTTTCCAGCGCCACAATCACCTGCCCCGGCAGCATGCCCTTTTCCTCCAAACGAATCTTTCTGTCCATAAAGTCGCGCAGCTCCGCCATGGCGCGCGTCGTGGTCGCACCGGATGCGCTGTAAAGCAGGAAGCACCCAGCCGCAGCCAGCGACAGATTAGCCTGTCCGAGCCTCAGCGCCGTCCAGACACCCAGCGCCAGCAGCCCCAATCCCAGCAGCGAACCCAGGAGCCGCATCACGCGCCAGCAGACTTCCCGGCGCAGCCATTTGCCCAGCAGCAGCGACAACAGCCGTCCGCCATCCAGCGGAAGAGCTGGAAGCAGATTGATCAGCAGCAGCGACACATTGGCCAGAAACAGGCCGCGCCCCACTGCCAGCGGCAGCGCGCCACGCTGCGTCAGCCAGAAGGCGAGCAGACACAGCCCCAACGTCATGCATGGGCCAGCCAGAATGATGCACGCACGCTTCATGGCCGGAAGCCGTTCTTCCTCTTCCAGGCGCATCAGCGCCCCCAGTGGCGTGACTTCCAGTTCCTGCGGCGGCGCATGCAGCAAAAACGCCATCGTCGCATGCGCCCCTTCATGCAGCAGCACGGACAGCAGCGCCCAAAGCAGCTGCGTCCGCATGGGCGACAGCATTCCCGTCAGGAGCAGCAGCGCCGTCACCGGATGGATGGACAGCGTTGTTTTGCCGATGGTGCAGCATCTTTGTCTCATGGCTTCATCATCACCGACGGGTCAACGCTTCGGCCATTCTGCCGCACTTCAAACACGCACGGTTTTCCTGCCATCAGGGTGCCCAGCGCTTCGCCGGTGTGCACCGCGTCGCCCGTCTGCACATACACCTGCGCCAGATTGCCATACAGGCAGCTGAGACCATCCTCCCCCAGCACCTGCACCAGCCGTTCCTCTTCCTCGCCATGATACACGCCGATTACTTCCCCTGCTGCGGCGGCCATCACCTCTTCGGCCTTCGTGTCCCACGATATGAAGGGCTCCAGCTCCGACCAGGCGTGTACCACCTCATCCGCCGTAACAGGCATGGTAAGCGTCGCTACCGTTTCCCCAAAAACAAGCGCCGCTTCCGGGAAAATGGCGCTGACAAAGGTCAATTTGCCCAGCTCTTCGTTCAGCAGCGAATCATCCGTCGCCGCCGTCATCACCGCCTGTACGCCTTCTGTCAGCGACGGCACTGCGCCCGTCCGGAGTGCCACGGCGCACAGCATCAGCGCCGAGGCGACCGCCAGATTGGGCAGCAGACGATCCTGCCAGTGCTTTTTCGGCGTTTCAATCCATTCCAGCTCCGGCACCGTTTCCTGCTTTTTTTCTGCTTCCTGGCGGATTTCCAGCCGCCGTGGACGCACCTTCAGCTCTGTCTGTTTTGTTTCATTCATACAAAAAAGCCCTGCCTTTCCAGCACATCGTATGCCGGGAAAGGCAGGGGTATGAAGGGACGAAAGAAATATGAAAAAGCATCAGCCGATTTCCAGCGCACCCTGGCTGACCATGCGTTCCAGCGCCATTTGCAGCGCAATCCGGCCATGCACATAAGTCAGGCCGCCCTGCATGTAGGCCGTAAACGGCTCGCGCATGGGGGCATCGGCAGACAGCTCAATGGATGCGCCGGAAACAAACGTGCCAGCCGCCATCACGACCGGATCGTTATAGCCGGGCATGTCCCACGGTTCCGGCAGCGCCATCGAATCAATGGGCGAAGCCATCTGAATGCCCTGACAGAAGGCGACCAGCCGCTCCGGCGTGCGCATCTGAATGGCCTGAATGATGTCCGCACGGGGTTCACCAGCTGCCGGAGTGGTCGTCATGCCCAGAATTTCAAAGACACGCGCTGCCAGACAGGCCGTTTTGATGGCCTGTGCCACCGTATGAGGTGCCATGAACAGCCCCTGATAGAACGGCTGATAGCTGGCCGCATAGGAGCCGACTTCCAGCCCGATTCCCGGCGCAGTCAGGCGGTAGGAAATGCGCTCAATCGCATCCTTCCGGCCAACGACATAGCCGCCTGTGGGAGCCAGTCCGCCGCCCGGGTTTTTAATCAGGCTGCCGACGCAAACATCTGCGCCATAGTGGCTCGGCTCCTTCTCGCAGACAAACTCGCCATAGCAGTTGTCCACCATCAGGCGCACGCCGGGGTGCTTTTCGTGCAGCATGTTTGCCAGCGTCTCAAATTCCTCCGGCATCAACGAAGGCCGCCAGTCGTAGCCACGGCTGCGCTGGGCAATGACCAGCGTCGTGTTGGGTGTGATGGCTTTTTCCACCGCGTCCAGATCAATTTTCCCTTCCCGGAGCGGCACGGAGGAAAAACTCACGCCCATCTCGCGCAGCGAACCGATCGGTGCCTCCCCGTCGCCCCAACCAATGATGCTTTCCAGCGTGTCATAGGGCATGCCCGTCGCCGAGACGATATGGTCGCCGGGCAGCACCAGTCCGAACAGGCACAGGCTGATGGCATGCGTGCCGCTGGCAATCTGCGGCCGGACAATCGCCGCCTCCGTGCCGAAAAGCTCCGCATAGATTCTTTCCAGCGTATCACGCCCCACATCATCATAGCCGTAGCCGGTGGTCGGCGCAAAGTGACGATAGGCCACCTGATGCTCACGGAAAGCATCCAGCACGCGGCGCGTTCCAAGCTCCTCAATCTTCTCAATGCGTTCAAACTGCGCCGTCAGATCCCCTTCGGCCTGGCGGATTAACTGCTCAATGGTCATTGCTGTGATTCTCCTTGCTGATAATATGCTTCCAGTTCTTCATAAGCCGTGGGGGACAGCGCATCCACCCACCTGACGTTCTCTTCGCGGCGCATCCAGGTCAACTGCCGTTTTGCGTAATGACGCGTGTTCAGCTTGAGCGCGTAAACGGCCTCTTCCAGCGTGCACTGCCCCTGACAATAAGGAATCAGCTCCTTGTAGCCAATAGCCTTCATGGCCTTTGCATCCGGCGGAATGCCGCTTTCCAGCAGCTGCGCCACCTCCTGCGCCAGCCCCTGCGCCATCATCTGGTCCACACGCTGCTCAATGCGGCCATAAAGAATGGCTCTGTCCATCGTCAGGGAGGCCACCCGGTATTCAAACCGGCTTTGCTCCTTCATCTGCGGCTGCTGCGAAAAGGGGTGTCCCGTCAGCTGGTAAACTTCCAGCGCCCGAATCACCCGGCGCACGTCGTTGACATGCAACCGCTGCGCCGTCTGGGGATCGACCTCCATCAGGCGCGCATGCAGCTTTTCACGGCCACCGGGCGCATCCGCCTCGCATTGGAGTGCCACGCGCAGCGCTTCATCCGCCGCGGCTTCCCCCATCGCCATTGGCTGGCGCAGTGCACGCAGGTACAGCCCCGTGCCGCCCACCAGCAGCGCACGCTTTCCGCGCGCCTGAATCTGCTCAATGCAGCTTTCCGCCATCTCCTGATAGCGCGCGACGGAGAAATCATCCGTCGGGTCGGCCACATCCAGCATGTGATGGACGGCCTGTGCCTTTTCCTCCGCCGTCGGTTTGGCCGTGCCGATGTCCATGCCGCGATAGAGCTGCATGGAATCCATGCAGACAATTTCGCAGTCATGCGCTTTGGCCAAACGCAGCGAAAGCGAGGTTTTTCCGCTGGCCGTCGGCCCGGTCAGCACCCAGCAACACTTTTTTTCCGTGCTTTCCATGTTCAATCAGGCCACCTCACTGCATGCGCCGGAAGCGGCGGTCAATGTCCGTCCGGTTCAGCGCCACCACCATCGGCGTGCCACGGGGGCTGGCCGGAATCATGTGGCGATCCACCACGCGGCTGACCAGCTCGCGCAGGTCGCTTTCATTCAGACGATCACCGGGGCGGACGCTGCGCTTGCAGGCCAGCGCCAGAATCGCTGCCCGGCGCTTTTCTAGCGAAATCACGCCGCGCTCACCTTCCAGCTGGTCGAGAATATCGCGCAGCAGCCCGGCGGCCTGCGGTTGCCCCATAATCATCGGGATGGAACGGATGGACACCTCGTTTTCGCCAAAGGACTCGACAATCAGGCCAATTGCTTCCAGCTCCTCCTGATGTTCCGCCAGCATCTGCTGCTCACGCCGGGTCAGCGTCACCAGCATGGGGGTCAGCAGCTCCTGACCGCAGCGCTGCTGATCCAGCGCCTTCATCATGCGGTCAAACAGCATGCGCTCGTGCACCGCCTGCTGGTCAATCAGCAGCAGATTCTGCTCATATTCCACCAGAATGTAGCTGTCAAACAACGTACCAATCAGGCGCATGCCGTTTTTCTCCGTTTCGGGGAGGATGCGCTGTTGTTCAGCCTGAATGGGCGTTCTGCGTTCCGGATGCTTTCGTTCAGAAGCATTCAGTGGCGGAATCGTCGTCCTGCCGCTGGACAGTGCTGGCGCTGCTTCTCGTCGTTCCAGCACCAACGCCGGTGAATTGCATACTTCCAGCACCGGCATTCTTTCCTCCCGGGTCGGGAAGACCGGTACATTCTGGTTCTGTTTGAGTGCTTCCTGTGTCTGCGTTTTTTCCTGAACCGCAGTCGGTTTTATTTCCGTTTTTTTCGTCGTTCGGTCGTTTTTTTCGTCCTTTAGAACGGTCATTTTTGCCACAGACTGCGGTTCGGTGACCGTCACCGTCTGTTTCACCATCGTCACCGGCACGGTAGGCGGCGATTCCTGTGTCAGGTGCATCATCGTCGGCTGTTCCAGTGCCGTCTGCTCCGCAAAAGCGTCGCGAACGATGGCTTCCACCGCTTCCGCCACGGCGGCTTCCTGTTGAAAGCGCACTTCCAGCTTGTTGGGATGCACATTCACATCCACCGCGTCGTAGGGCATGGTCAGATGCAGCACGCAAACAGGATATTTGCCGTTCAACACCCGTTCGCGACAGGCCGCCTCCACCGCCGCCGAGAGCAGCGCCGAGCGCATAAAGCGGCCATTGATGAAAAAGGACTGATGGTTTCGGCTGGCGCGTCCGCTTTCTCCCACGCCGACAAATCCCTTCAGGATCAGGCCACCCTGATGGCCATTCACCTCGCGCATGGAGCGCAGCAGCTCCCGGCCATAAATGCTGAACACCGCCGAAGAAAGCTTGCCATCCCCGGCGGAATGATACAGCGTCTTTCCCTGGCTGACATAGCGGAAGGAAACATCAGGCCGTGACAGAATCAGCCGCATCATCAGATCGGAAACAAAGCCGGCCTCCGTCGCCGGTTTTTTGAGGAATTTCAGGCGCACGGGGGTGTTGAAAAACAGGTCGCGCACCACAAAGGTGGTTCCTTCCGGACAGGCCGCTTCTTCGATAGACTCAATCACACCGCCGCTGTTTTTCACGCGGATGCCGCTCGTGTCGTTCTTCGTGCGCGTCGTGCAGGTCACATGCGCCACAGCGGCAATGGAGGCCAGCGCCTCGCCGCGAAAGCCCAGCGTGGCAATGCTGAACAGATCGTCCGTGCGGCGGATTTTGCTGGTGGCATGGCGCTCAAAAGCCATGCGGATGTCCTCGGCCTGAATGCCGCTGCCGTTATCCGTCACGCGGAAGTAGCTGATGCCGCCATCGCGGATTTCCACCGTGACGGAGGTTGCCCCTGCATCCAGACTGTTTTCCACCAGCTCCTTGATGGCGGCGGAGGGGCGTTCCACCACTTCACCCGCCGCAATTTTGCCAATGACCTCATCGGTCAGGAGCGCAATTTTTCCTGCCATGCTGTTTCCTTTCTGCGCTTCCTTTCTGTGCTTACAGCTTTCTGGCCTTTTCGCGCAGCAGGAAGAGCTTGTTAATCGCGTCCATCGGTGTCAATGCCATCACGTCGATGGACTGCAATTCGTTGATGATTTCCGTCTGGCGATAGTCGAACAGGTTGACCTGCTCGTCTTCTTTCTTTGTGCCATCGTCCAGAATGTTCTGCCCAATGCCGTGCTGGTTGATTTCGCTCACTTCCAGGCGTGCCTGAATTTCATGCGCACGCACCAGCACCGGATGCGGCACACCAGCCAGCCGCGCCACATGAATGCCGAAGGACTTGTCCGCGCCGCCGCGGATGATCTTTCGCAGGAAAATCACGTCCTCGCCATGTTCCCGGACGGAGATGCAGTAATTCTCCACGCCCTCCACATGCCCTTCCAGCTCCGACAGCTCGTGATAATGCGTTGCAAAGAGCGTTTTTGCGCCGGATTTTTTCTTATCGCAGAGGTATTCCACCACCGCCCAGGCAATCGCAAGACCGTCAAAGGTGCTCGTTCCGCGCCCGATTTCGTCCAGAATCACCAGCGAACGCGCCGTGGCATTGCGCAGGATGTAGGCCGTTTCGCTCATTTCCACCATGAAGGTGGACTGGCCGCTGGCCAGATCGTCCGACGCGCCGACACGGGTGAAAATGCGATCCGTCACCGGAATTTTCGCCTCTTTCGCCGGGACAAAAGAGCCGATATGCGCCATCAGGGTAATCAGCGCTACCTGACGCATGTAGGTGCTTTTACCAGCCATGTTGGGGCCGGTAATGATGCACATGCGGCAGTTTTCCGTATTCATGTGCGTGTCATTGGGAACAAAGCCGCCTTCGCCCATCGTCTGCTCCACGACGGGATGGCGACCTTCCACAATGTCCAGCGTGCCGTCCTGCGTCATTTCAGGACGCACATAGTGGTACTCAATGGCCGATTTTGCCAGGGACAGCAGCGCGTCCAGCGTCTTGAGCGCCATCGCCGTTTTCTGGATACGCACAATCTCTCCGGCAATCCGATCGCGGATTTCCCCAAACAGTTGCAGCTCCAGGCGCGTGGACTGCTCCTGTGCTCCGACAATCTTCTGCTCGATTTCCTTCAATTCCGGCGTCATGTAACGCTCGCAGTTTGCCAGCGTCTGCTTGCGGATATAGCGCGTAGGCACCATGTCGTAATAAGATTTGCTGACCTCGATGTAATAGCCGAAAACACGGTTATACTGAATGCGCAGGTTGCGGATGCCCGTCGCCTCGCGCTCCTTCTGCTCCAGTTCCAGAATCCACTGCTTGCCGCTGGTGGAGGCGGCGCGGTATTCATCCAGCATGGGCGAATAGCCGTCGCGGATGATGCCGCCCTCCGTAATCAGGATCGGCGCTTCGGGATGGATGGCGCGTGTCAGCAATTCAGTCAGTTCCGGCAGGGTGTCCAGCGAATCGCAGATTTCCTGAACGGCCTGACTCTGCGCCTCCTGAAGCAGCTCGCGCAGCTTCGGCACTCTTTGCAGCGAGGCGCACAGGGACAGGCAGTCGCGTGCGTTGATTGACTTGTAGGCCACCTTGGACAGCAGCCGCTCAATATCGTAGACGCCCTGAAGCTCCTCGGAGATCGTCATGGTCAGCACATGCTCCTGCGCAAACTCGTCCACGGCATCCAGACGGCGCGTGATTTTTTCTTCATCCACCAGCGGCTGTTCAATCCATGTGCGCAGCAGACGGCCACCCATCGCCGTGCTGGTCTTGTCCAGCAGCCAGAGCAGGCTTCCCTTGCGGCTGCGGCCACGGATGGATTCCGTCAGTTCCAGATTGCGCCGCGTGTTTCTGTCCAGCAGCATGGTTTCGCTGCCCTGATAGATGCGCAGGGTCGTCATGTGTTGCAACGAGTTTTTCTGCGTTTCGGACAGATAGCGCATCAGGGCACCAGCTGCGCATGCACCGGCCTTATATTCATCTTCCAGCCCCAGGGGCGATAAATCATTCAGGGCGAAATGGCTGCAAAGCGCTTCCGACGCATTCGCCAGCTGAAACCAGTTTCCGGGCTGCTCGGAGGCATTGGGCAGCTCCCGATGCATGCAGCCGCGAAGCTTCACCTGGTCGTTCGTGATGATTTCCATCGGTGAAATGCGTGCCGCTTCGTCCGCCAGTGTATCTTCCGGCTGCTGAATTTCATGCACATAGAATTCGCCCGTGGAAACATCCGCAAAGGCCAGACCGGCGCGATCCGTCATAAAGCAAACGCTGAGCAGGAAGTTGTTCGCCTTCTCGTCCAGCATCGTCTGCTCAATGACCGTGCCGGGCGTGATGATGCGCGTGACTTCCCGTTTCACCAACCCCTTGGCCAGCGCCGGATCTTCCATCTGTTCGCAGATAGCCACCTTATAGCCCCGGTCAATCAGCTTTTCGACGTAGCTGTCCACCGCGTGATAGGGAACGCCGCACATCGGCGCACGCTCCGCCAGGCCGCAATCCTTGCCCGTCAGGGTCAGTTCCAGTTCACGCGCCGCAGTTCTCGCATCGTCAAAAAACATCTCGTAAAAGTCACCGAGGCGGAAGAACAGGATGCAATCCCGGTATTCCGCCTTGGTGTTGAGGTACTGCTGCATCATCGGCGTGAGGCTCGCCATTTTCCGTTTCCCCACTTTCGTTCATTTTCCGGTTGATTTCAGTGCGTGCAGCCGCTGCAGGAGGCACAGTTGCCCGTGCAGCCGCCCGATGCGCCGCTTTCGTCCTCCGGCTCCCCCGTTACGACCAGTCGCAGAATCCGGTTTACATTGTCCATCATGTCCTGATACTGCTTCTGTGCCGCACGCATCTGGGCAATCAGAGGATTGTCGTTCATCTGCTGCTGCACTTCTTCCAGCTCCTGCGCCGCCTTTGCCAGCTGCTCCGGATCCATGTTGGAGGCGCGCAGGGTTGTTTCAACCGCCGTGCGCTTTTCCATATACACCGCAATGGCCTGTGTGGCCGCCGGATCGGTGGTCACCTGCTCTTCCAGCTCGTGCATGTGCTGGTAGACATCACTGTTCAGAATGGCTTCCGCCAGTGCCTGAGCACGCATCATGACTTCCCTCATGGCTTTTATTCCTCCTGCGCTTCCACGCGCTCACCCGTGAGCGTGTTGTTCTTCATGCCCACAATCCTGACGCGGATAATCTGCCCCACATCCGCAGCCGTGCCGGGGAAAGTGACGGACAGGCCATGCAGACCATGACCGGAAACATCCTGATCGCTTCGGCGACTCAGCCCTTCCACCAGCACTTCTTCCTCCATGCCGAGGAAGCGCTCCATCGCCTTCTTCTGGCATTCCTCCTGCACCTTCAACAACTCCTGAATGCGGCGCGAGGACACCTCCTCCGGCACCTGCTCCGGCATTTTGGCCGCACCCGTGCCCGTCCGGGGCGAATAAATGAAGGTGAAGGCGGAATCATAGCCCACCTCGCGCACCAGCGAGAGCGTGTCCTGAAACTGCTCCTCCGTTTCGCCCGGGAAGCCCACGATGATGTCCGTCGTCAGGCCAATGCCCGGCACGGCCTCGCGCAGACGGCGCACCCGATCCAGATACTGCGCCCGGTCATAGTGGCGGTTCATTCGGCGCAGAATTTCGCTGTTGCCATGCTGCACCGGCAGATGGAACTGCGGCAGAATGTGTTTGGACTGCGCCATCACCTCAATCAGCTCGTCAGAGAGATCCTTCGGATGGCTGGTCATGAAGCGGATGCGCGGAATATCCAGCGCGTCCAGCTCACGCAGCAGTTGCGCAAACGTAACCGGCGTTTCCAGCCCTTTGCCATAGCTGTTGACATTCTGCCCCAGCAGCATGATTTCCTTCACGCCGCTTTCCTTCAGCTCGCGCGCCTCCTGCAAAATGGCGCTCATTTCGCGCGAGCGCTCCCGGCCACGCACATAGGGCACAATACAGTAAGTGCAGAAATTATCGCAGCCATACATGATGGTAATATAAGCCGCATCATGACGCAGCCGCTTGACCGGCAGCCCCTCGGCGATGGTATTCTGCTCCTCAATTTCCAGCACCGTCCGATCGCTCTGAATGGCTTTGAGCAGGTATTCCGGCAGCCGGTAGAGGTTGGACGTGCCAAAGGCCAGATCCACAAAGCGATACTGCTTCAGGATTTTTTCCGCCATGCCGGGCTGCTGAATCATGCAGCCGCACACGCCAATCATCAGCCGCGGATTTTTCCGGCGCACTTCCTTCAGCCAGGTCACATTGCCCAGCGCCCGGCGCTCGGCGTTATCGCGCACGCAGCAGGTGTTGAAGAGCACAAAATCCGCCGTTTCGCGGTTTTCCGCCTCCTCCATGCCCATGTCACGCAGCATCCCGGCAAGAATTTCGCTGTCATGCGCATTCATCTGGCAGCCATAGGTCACCACATGGTACGTCTTCGGTGCATCGGGCATGCTGCGCAGCTGCCGGATATACTGGCGCTGCTCCTCCAGCTGCTCATCGGTAATGATGACAGGCTTTCTGTCACTCATGGAATTCCTCCTGTTGTGCTTTCGCAAGCATTTCTTTCAGCGGCGGACGCGAACGGCGGCGCGTCATTTCCACCAGCCCCAGAGAGGTGAAGCCGTGAATCACCGTCTTCACCCGGTCGGCAGCGAACGCCCTTTCCAGCGCGTCCAGCACCGCCTGATGCTGCTGGGCACCCTTCATGTCAATCATATCAATAATCAGAATGCCGCTGAGATTGCGCAGACGCACCTGACGGGCAATTTCGTCACAGGCTTCCAGATTCAGCCGGAGAATCGTTTCTTCCAGCTGCTTTTTGCCGGTGTATTTGGCCGTGTTCACGTCAATGACCGTCATGGCCTCGCAGGGATCTATCACCAGCGATCCGCCGCTGTCCAGCCAGACATGACGCTCCTGTGCCTTTTTGAGCTGCTGCTCAATTTTGAACATCATCAGCAGATTTTCCGGGAAGACGCTGACTTCCGCAATGTCGCGCAGAGACTCCGCCAGCGCCGCATCATCGGTCACAATCTGATCGATGCCGCGTGGTCGATAGTCATCCAGCACCGTTTCCAGCATGCTCCGCGGACGGCTGAGAACCGACGGAACATGGGCGGTCGGTGCCTGGCGACGGATGCTTTCCCAGCGGTCAAACAGTTCTTCCGCCTCTACGCGCAGCGTTTCTTCCTCCGCCTGTGCCGACGCGGTTCGCATCACCAGCCCAAAGCGTCCGGCGGCCATTTCGCCCCCCAGCGCCTTCAGGCGGCGGCGCTCCGACTCCTCCTCAATCCGCGAGGAGACGGAAATCATCCGGTTCATGGGCATCAGCAGCATGTTTTCGCCGCACAGGGAGATGTCGCGTGTCAAATACGCACCCTTCACGCCCTGCGCTTCCTTGCGTACCTGAACCATCACGGCATCGCCCGTTTTGGGATAGGGCAAGCCCGTGTTTTTCTCTTCCAGCGGCAGAAAACCGTTCTTTTCCTGCCCGATGTTCACAAAAGCCGCTTTCATGCCGGGAATGATGCGCTCCACGCGCCCCAGCAGGACACTTTCCGCGCTGCTTTCCGCCTGTGGAAAGAACACTTCCGTCAGGCGGTCTTCTTCCAGCACCCCAATTAGCGGCTTTTCGCCCTGATGAATCAGCAGCTTTCTCATAGATTCTCCAGCGGCGTCAGGCAGCCGTTTTCATCGCGACCCAGCAGACCGTTACGAATCACCAGCACCTCCGGCGGCTCGGGAAGACCGGCAAAGCTGCTCAGCGCCGTCATCAGCATGTCCGGCTTGCAGGCCAGCGTTTCCGTCAGCGTCATGACCGCATGGATCGTGCTGTTTTCACCGCTCAGGGAAAGCAACAGGGGGCGGATGTCCGTCTCCTTCATGCCGGATTTCGTGCGGCGCATAGCCAGAATGCTGCTCTGCGCCAGAAATTCCGGAATCGCAGCGATCATTTTTTCCGCCGCGTCCGCATCCGCGATTTCCAGCGAATAATCCGCCGCCTGTACCTGCGCCATCAGCGCCGGATGGCGATCATCCAGCGTCTTGGCGAAGGAAAGCTGCATATCCGGCGGCAGTGCGCGGTTCATCTGCTGCATGAACTGCTCCGGCGATACTTCCTGCGCCATCGTCACATCCAGAATTTCCTTTTTGCCGGCTGCCCCGGTGGACAGCGCAGAGGCAAACGTCAGCAGAATATGCGGATTAAACCCCTTGGAATAGCTCACCGGCAGTTCCGACCGGCGCAGCGCACGCATCATGGCGCGCTGAATGTCCAGATGCCCGATGTGCCGCAGACGCACGCCCTTTTCAAACACAGCCATCATCCGCAAAACTGACACACCCCCTTGAACCGCTGAAGACCGCAGCCGTTGCAGCCCTTGCGGCAGTCCTTTGTCGTCTGGGCGCGCTCTGCCTTTTCCTTTTCGCGCCACAGGAATTCCTTCGTCACGCCGCAGTCAATCACATCCCAGGGCATGATTTCGTCCTTTTCGCGGCGGCGGAAGGCGTAGAAAGCCGGATCAACGCCCGTTTCCTCAAACGCCTCGCGCCACATGTCGTACTTGAACAGCTCCGTCCAGCCATCGAGCATGCAGCCCTTCTGATAGGCGCGCAGCAGCACCTTGCCCATCCGGCGATCGCCACGGGCGAAGCAGGCTTCCAGATAGCTCAGGTCGGATTCATGATAGTTGAACGTCACGCCCTTGATGCGCAGCACCTCGCGCAGATGGCTCTGTTTTTCGCGCACAACCTCCTGCGTGTCCTGCGGCTCCCACTGAAAGGGCGTGAAGGGCTTGGGCACAAACACGGACGCGCTGCACACCACGCGCAGTCCCTTGGCGCGCTGTCCCTTCGGCACGGCGAAGTAGGCATCAATGACCTTTTTCGCCAGATCGGCAATGCCGTCCAGATCCTCCGTCGTTTCCGTCGGCAGACCCATCATGAAGTACAGCTTCACGCTGCTCCATCCGCCCTGGAAGGCATCCGTCACCTTGCTGATGAGATCGTCCTCCGTCACGCCCTTGTTGATTACGTCGCGCAGACGCTGCGTACCGGCTTCCGGCGCGAAGGTCAGGCTCGTCTTCTTCTCCTTCTGCGTCGCTTCCAGCGAATCCTTCAGCACGCTGTCCAGCCGCAGGGAGGGCAGCGAAATGGACACATGCTTTTCGTCCAGACGGCGGATCAGCTCGCGGATCAGCTCCGCCAGGCAGGTGTAGTCCCCCGAGGACAGGCTGGACAGGCTGATTTCCTCATAGCCGGTCGCCGTCTCCAGCTTCTGCGCCAGCTCCACCAGATATTCCAGACTGCGCTCGCGCACCGGACGGTAGAGAATGCCGGCCTGGCAGAAGCGGCAGCCGCGCGTGCAGCCGCGCATGATTTCCAGCATAATCCGGTCATGGATGATTTCCATGTACGGCACGGGAATTTCCGTGGGATAGAACGCCGCATTCAGGTCAGGAATGATGGCCTTGAGCACCTTTTCCGGCGCTTCAGGGCAGTTCGGACGCATAGACGCAATGGTGCCATCCTCGTGATAGGTCACATCGTAGAGTGCCGGAACATACACGCCGCGCACAGCGCACAGCCGCTTGAGGATTTCCATGCGGCTCGCACCTTCTCTACGCCCCTGCATGATGACGCGATTGAGTTCCAGAATCTGCTCTTCGCCGTCGCCAACCATGAACGCATCAATAAAATCGGCCAGTGGCTCCGGATTAAAGGCACAGGGACCTCCGGCCACCACGATGGGATCTTCCTCCCGGCGCTCCTCGCGCAGCAGCGGAATGCCCCCCAGCTCCAGCATGGCCAGAATGTTGGAATAGCTCATTTCATATTGCAGCGTAAAACCCACCACGTCAAAGGCCTTCAGGGGACTGCGGCTTTCCAGCGTGAACAGCGGCACATTTTCCGCCTTCAGCAGTTCCAGCATGTCCACCCACGGCATAAAGGCACGCTCGCAGAGCATATCCGGCTGCTGATTCATGGCAGCATAAAGGATCTTCATGCCCAGGTGGGACATGCCGACCTCATAGGTATCCGGAAAGCAGAAGGCAAAGTGCAGTTTGGCGCTGTCCCAGTCCTTCAGCTGTGTATTCATTTCACCGCCGGTATAGCGGGACGGCTTCTGCACCCTGTCCAGCATCGCGGCAATGGCTTCTCGATTCATTTCAGGCATCAAAACGGGAATACCTCCTTGTTGACCTTCGCGCCGCACAGGCAGTTTTGGCGCTCATTATAATGTACCATTTTTCGCGGTCAAGGTCAACTGTTTC
>CAZGKQ010000007.1:20279-22939 GCA_964526125.1 uncultured Faecalibacterium sp. | reverse complement strand
GGCAGCGCCGTTCTGGGTCTTGATGGCGGCCAGGTAGCCGAAGTACAGCCACTGGAAGGCTTCGTGCGCATTGGCAGCCGGCTTGGAAATGTCGTAGCCGTAGGAGGCGGCCATGACCTTCATTTCCTTCAGGGCGTTCATCTGCAGGGTGAGTTCCTGACGCTGACGGATCACGTCATCGGTCATGGTGCCATCGCCGCAGTTGTCGAAGTCATGCTTCTTTTCAGCGATCAGCACGTCGATGCCATACAGCGCCACGCGGCGATAGTCGCCCACGATACGGCCGCGGCCATAGGTGTCCGGCAGACCGGTGATGATGTGGGACTTACGGGCAGCACGCATTTCAGGCGTGTAAGCCATGAACACGGCGTCGGAGTGGGTCAGATGATATTCGGTGAAGATCTTGTGCAGCTCGGGCGTGGGGGTGTAGCCGTTCTCGGTGCAGGACTGCTCGGCCATGCGGATGCCGCCGAAGGGCATGAAGGCGCGCTTGAGGGGCTTGTCGGTCTGCAGGCCGACGACCTTCTCCAGATCCTTCAGGTCTTCGTTGATGTAGCCGGGCTTATGGGAAGTCAGGGTGGACACGATTTCGGTGTCCATATCCAGAACGCCGCCCTTGGCGCGTTCTTCCTTCTGCAGCTTCTGCAGAGCGCCCCACAGCTTGTCGGTCGCTTCGGTCGGGCCGACCAGGAAGGACTCGTCACCGTCGTAAGGCTTGTAGTTGTTCTGGATAAAGTCGCGGACGTTGACTTCTTCCTTCCAGATCGAACCCTTGAAGCCATTCCACTGCTCAAAATTGTACATGATGGTTGACCTCCTGTGTTGATTTTGTAAACGGAAGCGAAAAACAGGAAAAAACTCGCGGCCATGATGACCGCACGATGCCGCCTTTCCACGCTCCGCAGCGGATGCGGATAGATGCGCAGCAAAAAGAACGGCTACTGCTTCCGAACCAAACATATTTTATCACAAGATGTTGTATAATGCAATAGGCAAAATCACAAAACGCACAAAAAAACGACAACTTGCTGGAATGGCTTACAACCCTATGAAAATGCAGCTTTTGCGCCCGTTATCCACAGGCGCGGCAGGTGGGAAAGCGCTTTGCATGGAAAAAATGGCGAAACACAAGATATTGTGGTTGACGAAAGCTACGTCAACAAGGGCTGTATCCACGGAAAATGAAACGGCGGCGAAAAAAACCGGGAAAAACGCCATTCCGGCATGGATTTCCCCCGTATCGGGCATACTGCTTCCGCAGAAATGTGTCTTTTGTTTAAGGGAGGGAAAAGCATGTTTGCCACAATGCTGGTGGTGATTCAACTGGCGGTCTCGGTGGTGGTCGGGGTGTATTTTTTCCGACAGCTGCGTCAGAGCCGTCCGCAGGAAGCGGTGCAGGGACGGGAGAGCAATCGGGAGATGGAGCGGATGCGCCAGCTGCGAGCCATCCACCTGTCAGAACCGCTGTCGGAGCGCGTGAGGCCGTCGTCGATGAAGGACGTGATCGGGCAGGAGGACGGCATTCGCAGCCTGAAAGCGATTCTGTGCGGTGCCAATCCGCAGCATGTGCTGATTTACGGCCCTCCCGGCGTGGGAAAAACGTGCGCGGCGCGGCTGGTACTGGAGGCGGCGAAAAAGTCCGACGGCACGCCTTTTGCGGTGGATGCGCCGTTCATCGAGGTGGATGCCACCTGCGTCCGCTTTGACGAGCGCGCCATTGCCGATCCGCTCATCGGCAGCGTTCACGACCCGATTTATCAGGGCGCCGGTCAGCTCGGCGCGCAGGGCGTGCCGCAGCCCAAACCAGGGGCGGTGACGCGTGCACACGGCGGCGTGCTTTTTCTGGACGAGATTGGCGAACTGCACCCCGTGCAGATGAATAAGCTGCTCAAAGTGCTGGAAGATCGCCGCGTGATGCTGGACAGTGCCTATTATAACCCGGACGACACCAGCATTCCGCGCTACATTCACGACATTTTCCGTAACGGCCTTCCGGCAGATTTCCGCCTGGTCGGCGCGACGACACGCAGCCCGTCGGAAATCAGTCCGGCGCTGCGCTCCCGGTGCATGGAGGTGTTTTTCCGCGCACTGACACCGGAGGAGATTGGGCAGATTGCCGCCGGAGCCGCCGAACGCGCCGGATATGCGATGGCCTGGCAGGAAGCGGAAACGGTCGGGCGCTACGCCGCCTGTGGCCGCGATGCGGTGAACATCGTGCAGATGTGCGCCGGGCTGGCGCAGATGGACGGTCGAACGATGATCCTTCCCGATGATGTGAAATGGGTGGTCAAGAGCGGTCATTACACCGTGCATGCCCAGCAAAAAGCAGAGCTGAACAGCCGAATCGGCGTGGTGCATGGATTGGCGGTGTACGGCGAGAATCAGGGGGCGCTGCTGGATCTGGAAGCGGTAGCCACGCCGGGCAGGGGACAGATTACTGTGACCGGCATTGTGGACGAGGAAGAGATGGGGCAGGAAGGACACCGGATGCGTCGCCGCTCCACCGCACACGGATCGGCGGAAAATGTCCGCACGGTGCTGCGACTGCTGGGCTATACGCTGGACAAGACGGATCTGCACCTGAATTTCCCCGGTGGCATGCCGGTGGATGGGCCTTCCGCCGGGGTGGCGATGGCGGTGGCGGCGGTGAGCGCCCTGAC
>CAZGKQ010000007.1:15211-20179 GCA_964526125.1 uncultured Faecalibacterium sp. | reverse complement strand
TGGATGGGCCTTCCGCCGGGGTGGCGATGGCGGTGGCGGCGGTGAGCGCCCTGACAGGAACGCCGGTGGACGGCACCATGGCCGTGACGGGCGAGATCACGGTGCAGGGGCATGTCAAGGCGGTCGGTGGTGTGCCGCAGAAGCTGGAAGCCGCCTGTCAGGCCGGATTACTGCGCGTGCTGATTCCTCGGGAAAACGATGCAGAAGCGCTGCATGTTCCCGGCGTGACGGTAGAATGCATCGACGATGTGCGTCAGGCGCTGTCGGCCATGCTCTCCGCTGGGGAAGCGTGGCATGAACCGCGTGCTTTCATCACGTCGGCCACGGACGGTGCAGCGGCAGCGGCGGCGGAACCGGGAATTTCCTGATAGCCCCTGATAACCGACTGCGAACTGCCTTCAAAACGACTTCTTTTGGGGAAAAGCCGGAAAAAGGGACGAAGGCCGCCCGGCAGTGAAAAGTTTTTCTGAAAAATTCACGAAAAAGCATTACAATGAGATTTTTATCTCTTGCCAAAGCGAGGCAGAATATGTATACTATATGTCTGCCGGAGCAAACACACGCTGTTCCCGGTCTGAAAGCGTGGGCGGTGCGGAAGGGCGTTCTGTATTTTTTCGCCGCGCCCCATGAGGAGGAAGTATGCCCAGAAAGAAAACCAACCTGACCATTCCTGTGCTGCCCCTGCGCGGCATGATGCTCTTTCCGAAAATGGTGCTGCATGTGGATGTTCTGCGATCCAAGTCGGTGGAGGCGTTGCAGCAGGCGATGATCGACGACCAGCAGCTGTTTCTGGTTGCCCAGAAGGATGTGGAGGTAGAAGATCCGCAGATTGAAGATCTCTGCCCGATCGGGACGGTCGTGACGGTTCGGCAGGTGATGACCCTGCCGGAGGACAAGCTGCGCGTGCTGGTGGAGGGCGACAGCCGTGGCGAACTGATCGCATTGAAGCAGATGGAGCCGTATATGATTGGCCGCATTCATCTGCCGAAAGTGGAAAAGCCGGACGACGACATGAAGGCGGAAGCCACCGTGCGCGCGACCCACGATATTTTTGACGAGTATGCCCAGCTGAGCCAGCGCGTCAGTCAGGAAAACGTCGCCTCCATCCGGCAGGTGGAGGATCCGGAATACCTTGCCGACCTGATTGCCGCCAATATCCTGACCCGTCTGGAAGATAAGCAGCAGATTCTGGAGGAGCTGGATCCGCTGCTCCGACTTGAAAAGCTCTGCGTGATTTTGAAGCACGAAATCGAGCTGATCAATGTGGAAATGCAGGTGCATACGGCCGTCCAGAACATGATGGACAAGAATAACCGGGAACACTATCTGCGCGAACAGATTCGCGTCATTCAGGAGCAGCTGGGCAATTCGGACGGCACGGCCACGGAGGCGCTGCGCGTCCGGGCGGAAAAAACGCCCCTGAACGACGAGGCCAGAGAGTGTGTCAACAAGGAACTGGATCGGCTGGCGAGCATGACTCCCGGTTCGCCGGAAATTTCCGTGTCCCGGACGTATATTGAGTGGATTCTGGATCTGCCCTGGGGCGAGGAGACGGCGGACAATCTGGATTTGAAGCGTGCGCGGACGATTCTCTCGCAGGAGCATTACGGGCTGGATAAGGTCAAGGAGCGCATCGTGGAATATCTGGCCGTACTGCAGCTCAAGCAGAACATGCGCGGCCCGATTCTGTGCTTTGTTGGCCCACCCGGCGTGGGCAAAACGTCGATTGTTCGTGCCATCGCCAAGGCGGTGGGGCGTAAATTCGTCCAGGTGTCTCTGGGCGGCGTGCGCGATGAAGCGGAAATTCGCGGCCATCGCCGGACGTATGTCGGCGCGATTCCCGGACGCATTATCAGCGGCATGAAGCAGGCCGGTACGATGAACCCGGTCTTCCTGTTCGATGAAATTGACAAAATGAGCAACGACTTCCGTGGCGACCCGGCCAGTGCCATGCTGGAAGTGCTGGACGCAGAGCAGAACAACACCTTCCGGGATCATTATCTGGATCTGCCCTTCGACCTGAGCCGCGTCATGTTTATCACTACGGCCAACAGCATTGATACGATTCCTGCGCCGCTGCTGGATCGCATGGAAGTGATCGAGGTTCCCTCCTATACCGAGGAGGAAAAGCTGCAAATTGCCAAGCGCCATCTGCTGCCCAAGCAGCTGGAGCTGCACGGTCTGGAAAAGGGCAAGGTGAAGATTTCCGATCGCGTCATGCGCGGCATCATCGAGGGCTATACCCGGGAGGCTGGTGTGCGCACGCTGGAGAGAACCATCGGGCAGGTGGTCCGCCGGGCGGCGGTGACGATGCTGGAAGAAAACCGGCAGGAAATCACCGTGACGGAAAAGGTGATGCAGAAGTACCTGGGGGCGGTACGCTTTACCCGGGAAATGCCGGAAAAGAAGCCGCGTGTGGGTATCGTGAATGGTCTGGCCTACACGGCGGTGGGCGGCGAACTGCTGGAAGTGGAATGTTTGACCATGCCCGGCAAGGGGGCGCTGCACTTGACAGGCAAACTGGGCGATGTGATGAAGGAATCGGCGGAAGCGGCCTTCACTTACGTCCGGGCGCACTGCGCGGAGCTGGGGCTGAAGAATGATTTCTACCAGAAACTGGATATTCATATTCATGTGCCGGAGGGCGCTGTTCCGAAGGATGGCCCTTCTGCTGGTGTAACGATGACGACGGCGCTTGTTTCCGTGCTGACAGGGATTCCCGTGCGCAACGATGTGGCCATGACGGGGGAAATCACCCTGCGCGGCCGCGTGCTGCCCATCGGCGGCCTGAAGGAGAAAACGATGGCGGCTTACCGCGCTGGGATTGGCACGCTGATCATTCCGGAGGAAAACCAAAAGGATCTGGAAGAGATTCCGTCCCATATCCTCAGCCAGTTTCACATTGTCTGCGCGTCGCAGATTGACGAGGTGCTGGCGCAGGCGCTGGTTAAGCAGCCTGAACCGCAGACGGAAACGGAAGAATAAGGAGAAAAACACCATTGGAAATCAAGAAAGCAGAATTCATCACGTCCATGGCGCAGTATGGGCCTTTTGAGGGCGTGGGGCTGCCGCAAATCGCCGTGGCCGGAAAATCCAACGTCGGCAAGAGCAGTCTGATCAATCGCCTGTGCAACCGGCGGAATCTGGCGCGCACGTCGCAGACACCAGGTAAAACAAGGCTCATCAACGCCTTCCTGCTCAACGAAGCGTTTCACCTCATTGACCTGCCGGGCTATGGCTTTGCGAGAGTTGATAAGCAGGAAAAGCTCCGCTGGGGCAAAATGATGCAGGATTACTTCGAGCAGTCGGAGGAGCTGCTGCATGTCCTCTGTCTGGTGGATATTCGCCACGAGCCGACAGAGGACGACCGGCAGATGAATACCTTCCTCCGCCAGATGGGCATTCCCTTTACGGTCATTGCCACCAAGGCGGACAAAATCAGCCGTGGCGCACGCCAGAAGCAGCTGGCACCGATCTGCCGGGCGCTGCTGGTGCAGCCGTGGGAGATCATCTGCTGGTCGTCGGAGGACGGCACGGGACGCGAGCAGCTGCTGAAGCTGCTGGAAGACGTGCTGACACCGGAGGAAGCAACAACACCCGGCGAATGACACGCCGAAAACCCCCGTTGCATAGACTGCAACTGCCAGACCGCGCGGAAACGGCGGCAGAACTGGCAGTTGCAGTAAAAGGCAATGGAGGGATAAATGATGAAGCGTGATTCCAACAGGCATCCGGCGCTTCCGCGCAACCTGATTCTACCACGCACGGAGCTGGTTTATCTGCCCGTCACCCCGGAGGTCGCCAGAGCGGTGGAGCAAGCCGTTCAGACGACGCTGACCGGTGCAGTTCCAGCCTCGGCACCGCCCGTGCGCCGCTCCGCCGCTGGTCGCGCCATCCTGCATGCCAGCGGCGTTTCGCTGCCGGGTGTGCAGGGGATGCGCAGCCGCGTCTGCCGCCGTGGTTCGCCGCCGGAAACGACATTGCGCATGAGCAAGGAAGCCGTTTCGGTGGGACAGCAGCCCGATGCAAGCCGGACACCTGCCGCATCGGAAATTCCGCCTGAACCGTTGCAGCAGCGTGAAATGTCCTCCGCAGCCTCTGATGGTGCGGTGAAGCCGGTGGTGAATCAACCGATTTTGCGAAGCCGGGAGAAAAACGGGCTGCCGTAATGAAGAGCGCAGCCTGGAAGACTTCAGCGGACAAAAATCTGGGTCACATAGACGTAACCGTTTGCATCATAGACGATGCCGATGCCGACCTTCTGCCACGCGCTGGACAGAATGTTGCGCCGATGGCCGTCGGAGGACATGAAAGCGGCGTGCGCCTTGTCCACGTTGGCATGATGAGCAATGTTTTCCCCAGCGCTGACAAAGGAGTAGCCGAAGGTCGTGAGCATCTCACTGACGCGGCCATAGGTGGGCGATTCATGGGCGAAATAGCGGTTGGTCAGCATGTCGTTCGACTTCGTCCGGGCAATGTCGGAAAGAGTGGCATCGAGCGTCAATGGCGAAAGTCCCTGCGAAATTCTTTCGCTGTTGAGCAAATTCAGCATAATTTCCTCTTGCGCTTGCGCCGAGGGTGTAGTATAATCAACCCCCGTGGATGGTGCAGGTGTTTGAGTGGCAGCAGGCACTGTGGCTGTCGGTGCCGGTGTTGCGTCGGGGGTTTCCGTCGCGCAGGATGCGCCGCCGGGCAGATACCATCCGGTATAGCCAAACTGCGAGGTCGGGAAATTTTCCGCGTGCGCAATGGTGACGGCGCTCAGGGCGGCGGCCATCAAAAGGACGTACTTTCTGTTCATGGGAATACCTCCAGGGTTTCCTGAAATTCGGTTTTTATAAACCGTAACAGAAATGTAACACAAACCGCGCCGGAAAGCAACCGATTCGCCAGTTCTCTGCCAAGGAAACAGTTACCACAGGATACACCGGATTCGGAAAAACCGAACGGTCTGAACAGTAGGAGGAG
>CAZGKQ010000007.1:13106-15111 GCA_964526125.1 uncultured Faecalibacterium sp. | reverse complement strand
TACCACAGGATACACCGGATTCGGAAAAACCGAACGGTCTGAACAGTAGGAGGAGACTTCTCATGAAAAAGTATATTCAGTGTCCGCGCTGCGAGCTGAACTATATCACCACCCCCGGCGACAAATACTGCAAGGTCTGCATGCGCGAGATGAAGGGCGAAGGCAGCCAGGACGAAATCGAAATGTGCAGCGTCTGCAATGAAAACCCGGCGCTGCCCGGCCGCGACATCTGCCTGTTCTGCCTGAAGGAAATGAACGCGCAGTCCGGCGGTGTTGTCACCAGCACGACGGACGATTCTGGCGACGGAGACGGCGAGCAGGTCAATACGCGTAGCCTGACGGACATGGACGATGTCAGCTCGATGGACGAAATCCAGATGCTGCCGGAGGAAACGGACGGCGAGTATACCAAGATGGCCGGTGAAATGACCTCTCTGGAAAGCATGCAGGAGGACGAGGTCGAAAACGACCGCGACGATGACGACGAATCCGACGATATGTAATCCGGCGGATAACGAAAAGCAGGGGAAGCAGGAGAAACGCATGAAGCTCTACGCTATCGGTGATCTGCATCTGCCGGGCGGCCAGGAAAAGCCGATGGATATCTTTGGTGACCATTGGGAGCGCCACTTTGACCAAATTGCTGCACACTGGCAGGCCTGCGTTCAGGCGGAGGACACGGTACTGATCCCCGGCGATATTTCCTGGGCGATGCGGCTGGAGGATGCAGCCCCCGACTTGCAGGCCATTGGCGCGCTTCCCGGACGGAAAATCATCCTCAAGGGCAATCATGACTACTGGTGGAGTACGCTGGCGAAGGTGCAGCGGATTTTGCCGCCGGGCATGATGGCATTGCAGCATTCGGCGATTGATCTGGGGGAGGCTGTGGTCTGCGGCACACGGGGGTGGATGTTTCCATCGGAAGGCGAAAAGCTGCCGGACGAGGACGAAGCCATCCTCCGCCGGGAGTTGATGCGGCTGGACATGGCGCTGAGGGAGGCGCAAAAGCTGCTGACGGCGCAGAAAAAGCTGATCGTCATGATGCACTATCCGCCGCTTAATGTGATGGAAAGGGAAACGCCCTTTACGGAGGTGCTGGAACGCTATCCGGTGCATACGGTGGTGTACGGCCATCTCCACGGTTCGGCTATCCACATGGGTTTTGGTGGCGTGCAACGCGGCATTCGCTATGAGCTGACCTCCTGTGATGCCCTGAAGTTCTCGCTGCGCGAAATTTCCCTCTCGTGATGGGAAAATGGTCGCTCATAACGGAAAAATGGATTCCTTAAAAATTTGTTACAGATCGAAAAGACGGCATTGCGCCGCCTTTTTTTGTTTTGGGCGCAAGCCCCACTTTTTCGGTATAAATTGGCGTGAATTGAAGCCTTAATCCCAAAAAGGCAGAAAAAACGGACGGCTTTCCGGCAGAAAAAGGGCGCGAATTCCCGAAAAAGGGCAAAAATTCCCCACGGAATATTACGGAAAGATGAAAGATGACGGCGAACAGTAAAAAATTTCATCGAAAAAATTAAGTTTGTCCTCTTGCATTTTGCTTTTCAAGGGGGTATGATAGATGTGCCATTTCGTGCAACTTTGACCCTGTTTTGTGGGATTTGTGGGGGTGATTGTGTGGATGACCGTCAAGAGAGTCAAAACACCTCCCCTGAACAGACATGTAACCGTACAAATGTGCCCCTAACTGACGAACAGATTTTGCAAAAACAGAAGAACCGTTTCCGCGGTACCTATAATCACTCACTGGACGGCAAGGGTCGTCTGGTCATTCCGCTGACCTTCCGCCCTGGATTGGGGGAACGGTTTGTGATTGCGCCGGAATTTGACTTCAAGTCCATTGCCATTTATCCGGAAATCGTTTTCATGCGGCTTTGTGAGCATTATGAGCGGCTTGGCAAAAAGAAAAAGAATGCCCAGCTAATGAATTATATGCAATGGTTCAACTCCATGGCCTATACCGATCAGGAATTCGACGCGCAGGGGCGCGTGC
>CAZGKQ010000007.1:0-13006 GCA_964526125.1 uncultured Faecalibacterium sp. | reverse complement strand
TGGTTCAACTCCATGGCCTATACCGATCAGGAATTCGACGCGCAGGGGCGCGTGCTGATCCCGGCCAAGCTGCGCACGCTGATGCTGGGCGAGGAGAAGGACGTGGACATCATGGGCAATGACGATCATCTGCGTGTGGCCTCCACGGTGAGCAATGCGGAGAACTTCAGCGCCTTCCTGGCCAGTCTGGGCAGCACATGGGATGCGATTGATGCGTTGGAGGATGAAGAGGATGAATAATCGGGCGCGGCCATTCCGTTGCCTGATCGCTGACATGCAATGAAAAAGATGGCATGATTTTCAGAAGGGAGGCATACAGTATGATGAACGACCGGGAGGTCTGCTGGGACAAGCGGCGCGCTGCGCCCTTTGCAGACCCACACGCCCGGGAACGTGCGGTTCGCCAGATGCGAAGGAACACGAGCCGCAACTTCAACATCAAGGGTGATCAGCCGATCATGGATAACTACAGGGCAACGGTCAGCTTCGGCGCAGGCAGCTGGCGCGAGAACACCTCGCCCCGAACGCCGACAATGCCGCAGCAGGAGGCGGAAGTCATGCCCCTTGTCAGCCGACAGGGCATCAGCCGGACACTGGCGGTGGTGCTGGTGTTCGCCTGTCTGGTGGCAATGGGCTTCTGCTGGCTGAACATGCAGCAGCAGATTCAGGCACTGAGCACGGCCAACGGGGAGCGGACGCGCGAAATCAGCAGCCGTCAGGAGGAAAATCAGGCGCTGGAAACGCAGATCACGCTGGCGACACGCGAGCAGCCGATCCGCGAACGGGCCAGAAGCATGGGCATGCAACAGGCCAACGAAAACGACGTGATTCTGCTGGAAGGCATGACGGCTGAGCGCTTCGGCCTGGACGAGCAGCGCAGCAGCACCCCGACGATCACTGACGTGGCCGCCATGATGGGTCGTTGACGGCTGAAGGGGAAAAAGCAATCAAAAAGCGAATCAGGAGGACGGAGATGCATCCGGAACTGCTGGTACGCAAGCGAATCTGGTGGATGACGCTGCTGCTGGCAGGGCTGTTCCTGCTGGTGGGCATCCGCATCGCCATCCTCACTACATCAGAGGCGGCAGAATTAACGGAACGGGGCATTCGTCAGTGGACGAAAGCCGGAATTGTGACGGCACGCCGCGGCACCATCAGCGATCGCAAGGGGAGAACGCTGGCGATTTCCGCCACGGCCTATATCGTCACGGCAGATCCGCGCCTTGTCAGCGATGAAGAACTGTTTCTGGACACGGTTTCGCAGGTGCTTCCGCTGAATCGGGAGACGGCGCTCAAGCGACTGTCGGACAAGACGAAAGGCTCGGTCATTCTCAAGCGGCAGGTGAGCCGAACCACGGTGGACGCGCTGCGTCAGCTGAAATCGGAGAGCGCGGAGGAGACGGGATTGACGGCGATTGCCTTTGATGAGGATGTCAGCCGCTATTATCCCTACGGCACGCTGCTGAGCCAGGTGCTGGGGCTGACGACGGTGGACAGCGAAGGACAGTCCGGGCTGGAAAGCCAGTATGAGGAGGTTCTGCGCGGCACCGAAGGCAGCTATCTGCGGCAGGTGGATGCGCGCAACCGCGTGCTTTCCGGCACGGAGGGATGGTATATTCCCTCACAGCAGGGCTGCGGCCTGTGCCTGACGATTGATGCGGACATTCAGGAAATTGTCGAAAAGGCGATGCGCGAATGCATTGAGGTCAATCAGGCGCAGTCGGTGATCTGTCTGGTCAGCGACGTGCGCACAGGCGGTCTGCTGGCGATGAGCATGTACCCCTGCTACGACCCCAACGATCCGCCACGCGACGATACGCAGACGCTCACTGAGCAGATGCGCATTACGGCCATCTCGGATGTGTACGAGCCGGGCAGCACGTTCAAGATGCTGACGGCTTCCGCAGCACTGGACAGTGGCGTGACAACGCCGGAGGACAGCTTCTACTGCTCCGCCCGGATTACGGTGGATGGCGACACGATCCGCTGCTGGGGCAGGGCACACGGGGCGGAAACAATGGCGGATGGCCTGAAAAACAGCTGCAATCCTGTCTTTGTGGAGCTGGCGCTGCGCATGGGCACCGATACGCTCTACCGCTATCTGACGGCCTTTGGCCTTGGGCAGAAGACAGGCATTGATCTGCCGGGGGAAGCCGCCGGCATCCTGATCGGTTCGCGTTATGTCAAACGGGTGGATCTGGCGCGCATCGGCTTCGGGCAGTCGGTGGCGGTTACACCATTGCAGCTGATGATGGCGGCCAACGCCGTGGTCAACGGCGGCAAGCTAATGAAGCCGTATCTGGTCAGCGAAATCCAGACACCGGACGGGGAGACGCTGGAACGCTTCTATCCCACCGTTGTTTCAACGCCCATCCGCCCGGAAACGAGCGAAACCATGCGTTCGCTGCTGGAAAAGGTCGTCTCGGAGGGTGGCGGAAAAAATGCCGCCATTGCCGGATACCGCATCGGCGGCAAAACCGGGACGGCGCAGGTCTACAAAAACGGGCGCGTCGTGAGCGATACGCACATCGGCTCGTTTTATGGCTTTGCACCGGCCAACGATCCGCAAATCAGCATTCTGGTGATTGTCAAGGAAGCGGACGTGCCGGTGGACTACGGCAGCACCACCGCAGCGCCTTTTGCGCGGCAGGTGCTTCAGGAGGCGCTTCCGCTGCTGGGGATTCTGCCGGAAAATGGCGAAATAGACGAAGAAATTGAAGTTCCTGACGTAAAGGGCTTGACGATTCGCGATGCAGAGCGTAAACTGTCACAGGTGGGACTTGAAGCGGTGACAGACGGCGTGAACAGCGTCGTGCTGGATCAGCTGCCTCCCGGCGGCGCAAAGCTGGTCAAAGGCGGCCATGTGATGCTTTACACCGCTTCCTCCCAGTCGCTGACACCGCAGGATTTGACCTGCGTGCCGGATCTGACGGGATTGAGTGACGTGGACTGTGCGCGAATGCTGCGCCAGAGGGGACTGACCATGTCCATGTACGGGCAGGGACTATGCAGCGAGCAAAGCCCTGCGGCAGGAGAATATGTACCACCCGGCACGACGATTTTCATCACCATGGCCGGGAAATAGCAAATTAAAGGAGTAATCAGGATGGAATTGCGGCTGCTTATCAGGGATATGCCTTACCTGCTGGGAACAAGGGGCGATCTGTCGGTGGATATTACCAGACTTTCTTCCGACAGTCGGGGAGCAAAAACGCCGGGCGGCGTGTTCTTTTGCTTCAAAGGCGCGCATTTTGATGCGCACCGCTATGCAGCGCAGGCCGTTAAGCAGGGATGCGTGGCGCTGGTGGTAGAGGAATATCAGGAAGGGCTGGATGTGCCGCAGGTGCTGGTTAGCAATGGCCGTGCCGCCATGACGCGCATGGCGGCGGCCTTCTATGACCATCCGGAGCAGAAGCTGCGCTTTGTGGGCATCACCGGCACCAAGGGCAAAACCACGACCAGCTTCATGGTCAAGGCCATCTGCGAACAGGCCGGGCATCGCTGTGGCTTGATTGGCACGACCGGCAACATGATTGGGGAGAAGCGTTTGCCCTCCGACAAGACCACGCCCGACCCGATTGACCTGATGCGAGATCTGCATCAGATGGTGGCGGAAGGTGTGGAGATCGTCGTGATGGAAGTATCGGCGCACGCGCTGGATATGCATCGCCTGGACGGCATGACCTTTGAGTGCGGGTGCTTCACCAACCTCAGCCAGGATCATCTGGACTATTTCGGCACGATGGAAAACTACTTCCAGTGCAAAAAGACCTTCTTCACTTCCGGTATGGTCAAAAACGCGGCGGTCAATGTCGATGAGGAGCATACCGATGAGCTGCTGCGCGACATGACGATTCCGCACATCACCTACGGCATTGCGGCGGATGCAGATCTGTTCGCCCGGGATATTGAGGTGACGGAGGACGGTGTTTCCTTTGAAATGAAATTGCAGGATTTGCATTTTATGCCGATCAATCTGCGCATGACGGGCATGTTCAATGTCTACAATGCGCTGGCGGCGGCCTCCTGCGCGATGATTCTGGGCATTGATTCCGAGGATATTCGTCTGGGTCTGGAAAGCATTCTCAGCGTGCCGGGGCGCATCGAAAGCCTGCCAACCCACACGCCGTACCGCGTGATTCTGGACTACGCCCATGCGCCGGACGCGCTGAACAACATTCTTCAAACGTGCCGCACCTTCACCCGGAAGCGGTTGATCGCGCTTTTTGGCTGCGGCGGCGACCGTGATAAGGGCAAACGTCCGATCATGGGTCGCATCGGTGGCGAACTGGCGGATCTGTGCATCCTGACCAGCGACAATCCGCGCACGGAAGACCCGATGGAGATTCTGCGCGAAATTGAGGAAGGCATCCGCGAGACGGGCGGCGAGTATGTCGTGATTGAAAACCGTCGTGAGGCCATCCGCTATGCGCTGGAAATCGGGCAGGAGGGCGATATTATCGTCCTGTGCGGCAAGGGACATGAGACGTATCAGGAAACGATGGGTGTCAAAACGCCTTTTGACGAAAAGATTGTCGTGCAGGAGCTGCTGAGCGAGCTGCGCGGCGAATGAACGGAACTAAGGAAGTGTTACGGATGCAGATATTGCTTGCGCTGGTGCTTTCCACCGCCATTGCGCTGGTGACGGGACCAAAGCTGATTGCCTGGTTGCGCAACCATCAGATGAAAACGAGCGAGAATGAACTGGGGCCGAAGGAACATCTCAAAAAGCGCGGTACGCCGATTATGGGCGGACTCATGATCGCGCTGGGCTGCGTGGTGGCCTTTGTGCTGTGCGCGGCCAGCACGGGTGCGTGGCTGACGGTGATTCTGCCGCTGCTGTTTGTGTCGCTTGGCTCCATGGCGGTTGGTCTGGCGGATGACTGGACGAAGGCCGTGAAGCACCGATCGGAGGGGTTGACACCGTGGCAGAAAATTATCGGTTTGTCTGTGGTGTGCATAGGCTTTGCTGTCTGGTGCTATTTCACTGTGGGCAGCAAGGTGGTTATCCCGTTTGTGAATGTCGAGTGGGATCTGGGGCTGTTCTATATTCCGCTATTGGCGCTGACAGTGTTGTTCATGACCAACAGCGCGAATTTGCAGGATGGCATTGACGGCATCCTGTCCAGCGTGACAGGCGTTGGCTGCATGGGCTGGGCGCTGATTGCCGGGCTGTGCGCCAGCGCCGTGAGCAGCGCCATCAACGGCGGCTCCTTTGGGCTGGGCATGGTATCCCTGCCGGAAAATCCGGACGAACTCTGGGCAATGCAGGGCTTCTATCAGGCCATCACGGTCTTTGCTGTGGCGCTGTGCGGCGGCTGTCTGGGCTTTTTGCGCTATAACCGCTATCCGGCCAAGGTGTTCATGGGCGATACCGGCTCCATGTTCATCGGCGGCGCGGTGGTGGGCATGGCGATGCTGCTGCGTCAGCCGTTCCTGCTGCTGCTGATTGGCTTTACCTGCTGCATGTCCAGCGTGAGCGTCATTTTGCAGCGCTATTACTTCAAGGCGACCCGGAAGATTTACGGCACGCCCCGTCGGTTGTTCAAAATGTCGCCGATTCATCATCATTTTGAAAAATGCGGCATGAAGGAAACGCAGATTGTGCTGATGTATACCGCGGTGACGCTGGTGCTGACGGCGCTGGCCGTGCTGTCGGTGATTCTGTGACTTGAGGGAGGCGCTTTTGCATGCGCAATACGGAAAAATATGCGGGCAAACGGGTGCTGGTTGTCGGCATGGCGCGCAGCGGTATTGCGGCGGCGCAGCTGCTGCACAAAGCCGGTGCGTGTGTGGTCATCAATGACAGCCAGACGGCGGAAAAGCTGGGCGAGGCGCTGCACGCGCTGGACGGTTTACCGCTGGAAAGAAAGCTGGGCTGTCCGGCCATGGAGTGCCTGGACGGCATTCAGGTGATGGTCATCAGCCCGGTGGTGCCCGATAACGCCCCGTTTGTGCTGAAAGCACGGGAAATGGGCATTCAGGTGACGGGCGAGCTGGAACTGGCTTATCAGCTTTCCTCCGGCGAAATGGTCGCCGTGACCGGCACGAACGGCAAAACGACGACGGTGACGCTGCTGGGCGAAATCTTCCGCAATGCCGGACGCACCACGCATGTGGTGGGCAACATCGGCTATCCCTACAGCGCAGCCGGGATGGAGAGCCGGGATGAAGACCTGTTCGTCTGCGAGGTGTCCTCGTTCCAGATGGAAATGGCGGACACATTCCACCCGAGAGTGGCAGCGTTGCTCAACATTACGGAAGATCATCTGATTCGTCACAAGACGATGGAAACCTACACGGCGCTGAAAATGCGCCAGTTCCAGAACATGACGGAAGAAGACACCGCCGTTTTCAATGCCGACGATCCGGCACTGGAGCCGCTGACCCATCAGGTCAGGGCGCAGGTGCTGCTCTTCAGCCGGAAGAGGGAAGTGGCGCAGGGCGCCTTTGTCCGGGATGGCCACATGGTGGTGCGCTGCCACGGCACGGAGCAGACCATCTGCCCGGTGGCGGACATTTTCATTCCCGGGCCGCATAATCTGGAAAACGCGCTGGCCGCTGCGGCCATGGCCGTGGCGATGGACGTTTCGCCGGAAGTGATAGCCCATACGCTGCGTACCTTTCAGGGTGTGGAGCACCGCATTGAGTTTGTGCGTGAGCTGGATGGCGTGCGCTACATCAACGACAGCAAGGGAACGAACGTGGACAGCACCATCAAGGCAATCCAGACCATGACGCGCCCGACCGCCATCATTCTGGGCGGATCGGACAAACATTGCGATTTCACGCCGATGGTGCTGGAAATGCTGAAATCCCCCATGATTCGGGAAGCCGTGCTGATTGGCCAGACAGCCGGGCAGATTGATGCAACCTGCCGCCAAAACGGCTTTGAGCACCTGCACCATGCCAATACGCTGGCGGAGGCAATTGACATCTGCCGCCGCTTGAGCGAACCGGGCTGGAATGTGCTGCTGAGCCCGGCCTGTGCATCCTTTGACATGTTCACCGACTATGAGAACCGCGGCCACATCTTCAAGGAGCTTGTCTACGCGCTGAAATGATCTGAAAGGTCATCTCTGCCCCATTCTGTGCGCTGAAAGGAGCATTCATGCTTCATCGTCTGAGCGCACAAAAGCCCTGTACGGTCATACCGCAGAAAAAACGCAATCCCGTGGACGGTACGCTGGTGATGATTCTCATCCTGCTGCTGCTCGCGGGATTGCTGGTTCTGTATTCCGCCACGTTCTATACCGGCACATCCAGCCGCAATCCCTACAGCGAGGTGCTCAAGCAGCTGCTGGGCATCGGTCTGGGGACGGCGGCGTGCCTGGTCACCAGCCGCATCCCGTACCGCTTCTGGCAGCATCCGTATGTGGTGATGGGTGGTCTGGCACTGTCGGCGGTGCTGCTGGTGCTGGTCATTATTCCGGGCGTGGGTGTGTACATCAACGGTTCGCGGCGATGGCTGTCGCTGGGCGGACTATCCTTTCAGCCGTCGGAAATTGCGAAATTTGCGATGGTGCTGTATATGGCGACCACGCTGACCTACCGGGGCGAGGGCATCCGGAAATTGTTTACGGGCATCGTGCCGGTGTTGATTGCGCCGGGTGTGGCTTTTCTGCTCATTCTGGAGCAGCCGAACCTCTCCACCGCTGGTTCCATCCTCATCGTCAGCCTGATTATGATTGTCATGGCCGGGGCGAAGGGACGACATATCCTGCTGCTGCTGACCGGTGGCACGGCGCTGGGCGCGTTTTACGCCTGGTCGGAGCCGTACCGGCGGCGAAGACTGCTGTCTTTCCGCAATCCCTTCGCCATGATGAGCGACGAGGGCTACCAGCTCAGCCAGTCGCTGATCGCCTTTGGCTCGGGCGGCCTGTTCGGCATGGGGCTGGGCATGGGTCGGCAGAAATATGCCTATCTGCCCTATCCGGAGAGCGATTTCATTTTCGCCATCGTTGGGGAGGACTTTGGGCTGCTGGGCTGCCTGATTGTCATTGCGCTGTTCGTGGCGCTGATGCTGCGCGGCATGCGCATCGCCGTCCGCTGCCCCGATAAATTCGGGACGCTGCTGGCTGCTGGCATTACCAGCAGCATCACAGTTCAGGCGTTTCTGAACATGGGCGTGGTGGTCGGTATCCTGCCGACGACGGGATTGCCGCTGCCCTTCTTTTCGGCTGGCGGCACGTCCATCTCCATCACCATGGCAGCACTGGGCATCGTGATGAATATTTCGCGCCAATCCGCTTCCTTCCGTGCATAGCATGACACCTGTTGGCTGCTCTGGCATACGCTGAAGCACGGAGGTGGGATGGATGGAATCGTTTGTGGTCAGGGGTGGAAAACGCCTGAACGGGTCGATTCGGGTGGACAGCGCGAAAAACGCGGCGCTGCCGATTCTGGCGGCCTGCGTGCTGACGGAAGAGCCGGTCATTCTCTGCGACATGCCACAGATTCTGGATGTGGAGAAAATGGCGGACATCCTGCGCATTTTGGGCGCACGGATTTATCAGACGCAGCGGCGCGTGTCGGTGAACACAGGCGGCATGTTCCAGACGGAAATGCCCGACCAGCTGTCCAAACAGATTCGCTCGTCGATTTTTCTGTTAGGGCCGCTGCTGTCGCGCTTTCGCCGGGCGACGGTTACATATCCGGGCGGCTGCGAAATTGGCCTGCGCCCGATTGACCTGCACCTGTCGGGCCTGCGCAGTCTGGGCGTTTCCATCTGCGAGGAGGGCGGCGTGATTCGTTGCGATGGCGAAAACATGCATGCCGGGGAAATTCATCTGGATTATCCCAGCGTCGGCGCGACGGAGAATATCATGATGGCCGCCGTGCTGCTGCCGGGCGTTTCGGTGATTCACAACGCGGCGCGTGAGCCGGAAATTACGGATCTGGCTAACTTCATCAATGCACTGGGAGGACGCGTGTCCGGCGCAGGGAGCGCGGTCATGACCATTGAAGGCGTGAAGAATCTGCATGGCGGCGTATGGACGCCCATGCCCGACCGCATTGTGGCCGGGACGCTGCTGGCGGCTGGCGCGATAACCGGCGGCGAAATCGAATTGACCAACGCGCCGGTTCGGGATTTGCACGCCATCAATGCCAAGCTTCGTGAAATGGGCTGCGACGTGGTGGAGGAGGAAAAGCGAGTGCTGCTGCAAGCGCCGCCGCGCTTGACGGCCTTTTCCCAGCTTCAGACGCAGCCCTATCCCGGCTTTCCGACGGATATGCAGGTACAGATGCTGGCACTGCTCTGCGTGGCGGAGGGTACAGGCATCATTGTGGAAAACGTGTTTGAAAATCGCTTCACGCATGCCGGAGACTTGAACCGGATGGGTGCACGCATCCTGTGCAGTGGCCGAACGGCGGTGGTTCGCGGCGTGGAGGAGCTTTACGGCGCACGGGTAACGGCACGCGACCTCCGTGGCGGTGCTGCACTGGTGCTGGCCGGATTGAAGGCGCAGGGCGAAACGCAGGTGGACGGCGCGGAGCTGGTTGACCGCGGCTATGAGCATTTTGAGCGGCAGCTGCAAAGTCTGGGGGCGGAGGTCATTCGCCGTCCGACAGCGCCGGAAAACGTGCTGCACGCGGCACACTGAAAAACCGCACTGAAAACACATCAGGGATGGAAGGAGGAACAGCGCATGACGCAGGAAAACCAGCCGGGCGGTGGGATGCAGCCGGAAAGGCGAAGAAGAACCGACTACCAGAATCAACAGATGAACGCCCCGGTCTCTCGGGTGACGGACTCATGGCCGTTTGAAGAACCGGAGCAGTCACCGGAACTGCGCCAGGAGCGGTCGCCGGATCTGTATCGTGCCACGAATCCCTTCTGGAATCGGCCATTGAGGGATGCATCCGCGCAGTCGGGTGCCTATCCGCCGCAGCCTGTTCCGCCGGGAGCATATCAGACACCGCAGCAGTCTGTTCCAACGGGAGCATATCAGACACCACAGCAGTCTGTTCCACCGGGAGCATATCAGACACCGCAGCAGTCCGTTCCACCGGAAGCCTACCAGAGGCCGCCGACGCAGCAGACAGCCTGTCAGCCGCCCATCGGCCATCCGGACGTGCTGGACACGGACAGCTACACCGGGGAAATCCCCCGTGGGCGGAGTCGCCGAACGCGCCGTCTGTTGACTTTTCTGGTAGCGGCGGCGGTGATGCTGATCGTTGCATCGCTGCTCTTTGGCGCGCTGTTCCGCGTCCGACATATTCAGGTGAGCGGCAATGTGAATATTTCGGCGGAGGAGATTATCGCCCTGTCCCAGATACAGATCGGGCAAAGTTCACTGCTGGATGAAGAGGCCATTAAAAACCATATTCAGCAGAATCCGTATCTGGTGTTCGTCATGCTGGAGCATCCGTCCTGCGACACCATCATCCTGACGGTCAAGGAGCGGCAGGAAACGGCGTGCCTGACATCAGGCGGCATCGGCATTATCATCGATGCACGCGGCTATGTCCTGCGCACCTACGCCAATCCGAAGACGGAACAGCCGGGGCTGGTGCAGGTGCAGGGCATGAGCGCGAAATATGTCATGGTGGGGCAGAAATTGGTGCCGATGCAGCAACAGCAGCTCGATGCGGTAACGGAAATTCTGCTCAAGCTCAAGATCATGGGCGGTCTTGACCAGATTGCCGTATTGGACATCAGCACGCTGGACAGAATAACCATGCAGACCACCGATGAAATGGAAATCGTGCTGGGAGACGATGAGCTGCTGCACGAGAAGCTGCGAGCGTTTCTGCTGGTGCGCCAAGAGCTGGAAAACCGGGGCAAAACAGGCGGAACGCTGACGCTGAGTAACCCGGTGGAGCCGGTTTATGCGCCGCCGGAAGTGTCAGAAGCGTCCTGAAAAGGGGAAAATCAGCGCATTGGCGGAATAAAACCGACCGAAAATGCGCAAAAACCCCGAAAACGCTTGCATTCCGGTGAAAAAAAGCTTATAATGAAAAATGGTATATTGGATAAACAGTTGCAAGGCCGGAATGCCTGCACACCGGAGGCTGAAACAGCCGCCGCGCAGTCGCCGGACGGGCAGCTACACGATACCTGAACCACATTTTTTCCGGCGCTGCTCAACCGGAAAGCAGATGTTCGGGAAACAGGGGGTATGAAAGCTCATGAAGATTACGGTACCGACGATCGACTTTGGAACCAGCAAAATCGTCACGATGGTGGCGCAAAGTAACGGGGAACGCTGCGACATCGTAGGCTCCGGTGCTGTGCAGTACAGCGGCTATTTGCAGGATGGCTGGAATAATCCGAACGAACTTCGCGACGCGATCAGCAACGCGATTGATCAGGCGCAGCGGACGGGCAACTGCCGCATCCGTGAGCTGAATGTCGGCGTGCCGGGCATGTTTACGCGCGTGGAAGTGTCGGAGGTGAAGGTGGCGCTGACCGGTCCCGATCCGCATGTGACGGCGCAGGACGTGAAGGCCTGTTTCCGCCTGGCGGAAAAGGAAGGCATGCGCATCATTCATTCGGCACCGGCCTGGTTCCGCGTGGATGATGGCAAAAAGACGCTTTCGCCCGTGGGCATCAAGGGCAGGGAGCTGACGGCACTGATCGCGATGGTGACGGCGGATAGCTATTTCCTGGACGATGTGACATACCGCCTGAAGGAAATGGACATCGAAGTGCGCGAGTTTTATTCCACCGTGGCCGGTGAAGCAACTTACGCCCTGAGCCAGGATGAACGCGACAAGACGGCGATGCTCATCGACATCGGCTACCTGAACACCGATGTGATGGTCATGGAGGGCGATGCGCTGATCTTCCACAAGTGCCTGGACATCGGCGGTGGCCATATCGCGGCTGAATTGGCGGACACGCTCAAAATTCCCTTCGATTTTGCGGAGGAGAAGATCAAGCAGACCTACAACTTCAGCAGCACCAACCAGAACGAAACCTACACCATTCCGGCGACGGAAACGGAGCCTGCGCGGACGATTCGCCGCGAGGAGGTGGCGCCGATCATGGAAGCCAAGGTCGAGGAGATTGCAAAGGAAATCAACAAGGCTTTGGAAAATGGCGGCGTGAAGCTGGGCAAGTGGTCGAATGTGTATCTGACGGGCGGCGGCCTGATCCTGAACAAGGGCGGCAAGGACTTCCTGGCCGGCAAGCTGCACCGCATCATTCGCGAGGCTCAGCGCACCAACAACAAAATGACCAGCCATGTCTTTTCCAGCGCCGTGGGTCTGACCATTCTGGTTGTGACCACGCAGGAGGAGCAGAAGCAGCCTGAAGGCGGCGCAAAGGGGCTGTTCAGCCGTGCGCTGCGCTGGCTGATGGGCTATTGACTTCCGGCGACAGGCAAGTTACCATATGAGCATATGAGTCAGGGGGATGCAACGTGATTGAGATTCAGAACGATCAGTTAACCAGCGATTTTGCCTCCATTAAGGTGGTCGGCTGCGGCGGTGGCGGTGGCAATGCGGTGAACCGCATGGTGGAATCCGGCCTGCGCGGCGTGGAATTTATCGCAATCAATACAGATTCGCAGGCTTTGCAGATGTCCAGTGCCGGTACGAAAATCCGCATTGGCGAAAAGGTGACCAAGGGTCTGGGTGCCGGTGCGGTGCCTGAGGTGGGTCGCCGCAGCGCCGAGGAATCCTGCGAAGAGATTGCCGCTGCACTCAAGGGTGCCGATCTGGTGTTTGTGACGGCTGGCATGGGCGGCGGCACCGGTACGGGCTGCGCGCCGATCGTGGCCAAGATTGCCCGTGAGCAGGGCGCGCTGACCATCGCGGTCGTCACCAAGCCCTTCGCCTTTGAGGGCAAGCAGCGCATGCGCAACGCCGAGGCCGGTATTGCCGAGCTGAAGCAGCATGTGGACACGCTGGTGGTGATCCCCAATGACCGGCTGTTGCAGGTGGTCAGCAAGGGGACGAGCATGGTGGAAGCCTTCGGCATTGCCGACGAGGCGCTGCATCAGGGCATTCAGGGCATCAGCGACCTGATCAGGGCGTGCACCGTGATCAGGTCGCTCGT
>CAZGKQ010000006.1:22629-23966 GCA_964526125.1 uncultured Faecalibacterium sp. | reverse complement strand
CTTTATGACTACGCGGTGGAATACGTCAGTGCGAACTACACCCTGCCGCTGAGCATGCAGAGCGTCTGCGCGGAAATCGGCATTTCGCAGACCTACCTGAGCCGCCTCTTCCGCAAATACAGCGACACCACCTTCAACGCCTACCTGACACGCTGCCGCATGGAGGCGGCCATGAAGCTGCTGCGCGAAAAGCCCGATCTGCTGCTGCGCGATGTGGCCACCTGCGTCGGCTATGAGGATTCCTCGTATTTCACGAAGGTCTTCCACCAGTATACCGGCCAGACCCCCTCGCAGTTTATCAGCAAAGAGAGCTGACCAGCAAAAGCAATCCATCGCTTTTTTTCAAACAGGCGCCCACGGATTTTTGCCCGTGGACGCCTGTTTTTGCGCTGTCAGGATTTTTTCTTTTCGTTCATCATCTGCCGCAGCGCCCTGCGATCCAGCTTCATGCTGGCCGTGTAGGGCATTTCCGCCAGATGCACCACCTGATCCGGCAGCATATATCGCGCCAGTTTTTCCTTCAGGCGCTGGCGCAGCGTTTTTTCGTCCACCGTGCCGGTATAGAAGCACCACAGCGCATCCTGATCCGCCTGATGAAGCACGCAACCTGCCGCACAGCCGTCCACACTGGCCAGCGCTGCTTCCACTTCACCCAGCTCCATCCGATAGCCCATGTGCTTAATCTGCGTGTCGCGCCGCCCCAGCACCAGCAGTTGACCATCCGGGCGCAGACAGCCCACGTCACCAGCGCGGTAAAAGCGCTCCGGCCAGCCGCGTTCCAGCGGATCATCCACCCAGGCCTGTGCCGTCCGTGCCGCGTCCCGATGGTAGCCACAGGCCACCCACGGGCTGGACACCAGCATCTCGCCGCTTTCTCCCGGCGGAACCTCGCGCCCTTCTTCATCCACAAACAACAGGTGTACCAGCGAGAACGGCTTTCCGACCGGCAATCGGCCTTCCGGCGGATGGTGCTTGTCCACGCGTCCCACCGCCACGGAGAACATCTCCGTCGAGCCGTAGAAGTGCCACCAGTCCGCATTCGGCGTGGCTTCCATCCAGACGGTCAGCGGCGGCCACGGCATGGATTCGCCGGACATGATGCCCCATTTCAGCTCCGGCAGACACCCCGGGGTGAGTACGCCGGACTGCACCACGCTGATGAAGCTGGAAGGGGTCATGCAGAATTCCGTCACATGATGCGCATTCAGGCAGTCAATCAGGCGGCGCGGAAAGGTCAGCACGCCGCTGGGCAGCAGATACACGGAGGCCCCCAGCGCAATCGGCGGAAAAATGTCCAGAATGGAATTGGCATAAAAGAACGGCGACTGATTGCCAAA
>CAZGKQ010000006.1:3767-22529 GCA_964526125.1 uncultured Faecalibacterium sp. | reverse complement strand
TTCTCCGCCAGCGCCGAACCGATGCGCCGTGCCTGATCGTGCAGCGCCGCATAAGTCAGCGCCCGGTGATCGTCATAAAAGGCCGTTTTTTCCGGCACACGACACACCGTCTGTTCCAGATGTTGCAGAAGATTGCTTTTCATTGAAAAAGTTCCTCCTATAACCCCCACACGCCCGGAAGCGCAAGTTCGGGGTATTTGGTATACCACTCAATGGCGCAGCGGTCATACGATTCGTAATACGGGTCGCCCCGATGATCGCACAGTTCCAGCATGTCCAGCAGGTCTTCCGCCAGGCGGCGCGTGAAAATCACGCTGCCCTCCACGTTCAGGTGCTGCCAGTCCGCAAAATGCCGGGAATAGCGCAGACCAAAGCGCAAATCCGGATCGTTGTAATTGATGCCGCTGATGCCGTATTCCGCCGCCACCTTCCACAGCGCATTGTAATACATGTGGTCATAGGCGTAATCCGGGTTGGGCATGCCCACGAGCATCACGGGGATGTTTTCCTGCTGCGCCAGTTCGAAAATTTTGCGCGCATATTCTTCCTCGCGGCTGTTCATGTTGCGGCACACGCTGTTCCAGACAAAGGACGGCCGCTGGTGCTCTTCCGTTTCGGTGGCTTCAATGAAGCCTTTCCAGCTGCTTCCCCGACCACCATTGTCCGGCGGAAATACAAAATCGTTCGCCGTCACATCCTCGTAATTGGCATGCACCTCCGGCAGCGACAGCATGTAGGAGATCGCCTCTTTCGGATCTTCCACACAGGCCAGCGTCGCCCCCAGACGGTTCCTGAATCCGCGGATGGAATAGGTGGACATGATGGTACGGCCATGCCGGGAATAATCATCGGCATACACCGCCGGTTTTGCATCCAGCAGAATGATCTGCGGATGCTGCGTCTTCAGCGCCTCCTGAATGGTGTAATAGCTGACCCAGAAGGGCTGCTCCGCGCTGCACAGGTCATAGGCGGCAATGCCATATTCCGTCCACAGCACGTTTGTATTGACCCCGGCATAGAACATGCTGGTGCCAACGCACAGCACATCAATGCTGTTCTCCGGCTGCGCATAATAATTCATCATGCTGCAAATGCCGTAATCATGCTTGGGCGTGAGGACATAGGCCGCGCCAAGCAGCACCAGCACCGCAAGCATCACAAAGCAAACCACACGCAGGAAAAAAACGCCCAGTTCCCTTTTTCGGCTTTGCATGGGTCTTTCCCCCTTCCCGATGCGTGATTAAAACTGCATATAAAGGAACTCCGTGGCGTTGGCTGACGCGCCGTAAATGCCGAAGACCAGCGTCGCCGTCAACAGCAGCAACAGCAGCGGCCAGCGAATGACCACATGCGTGCGCGCCAGATCGTTGCACACGTCCTTTTTGTGCTCACACAGCAGGTCAATCACCAGCACCACGGCGCAGCCACTCCCGGCAATTGCCCATTCCAGCGGCGAAAGAATCGTGCTCAGGGTGCTGCCAAGGTCAGACAGCTGCCACGGCTCAAAGGTTTTTCGCAGCAGCTGCACACTCTGCTGCGTGCTGGATGTAAAGGCAAAATACTGCGCCAGCAGCACCAGCGCCCACGTCCGCACCAGCCGCAGGACGCTCATCCAACCTTTCTGCGGCAGACGAAGCGTTTGCCGACACGTTTTCCAGACCGGTTCGAGCAGCATCGAGGCCGCCATCAGCACGCCGAAATACGCCCCGTAAATGACCGCATTCCAGCTGGCGGTATGCCACACACCGATCAGCAAAAACACCAGCAACGTGGCCAGCGCACCGGGCAGCATGCGTCCCGACTTTTTTCCCAGCCACTTTTCCGCCCGTTTGCCCAGCGCAATGCCGCGCCGGGACGTGCTGAGCGGATACAGCAGATAGCTGCGGAACCACGCGCCCAGCGTGATATGCCACCTGCGCCAGTAATCCGCCACGCTTTTGGCGAAGAAAGGACGCGTGAAGTTTTTCGGCAGTTCAATCCCCAGCATCCGCGACAGACCGCGAATCACATCCATGCCGCCGGAAAAATCCATGTACAGCCGCACGGCATAAATGGCGACGCACAGCAGAATCACGCTGCCTTCCTGCGCCTTGTCGCTCATCAGCCACTGCGTGGTCGGCGCAAGACGATCGGCAATCACCAGCTTCTTGAAATATCCCCACAGCAGCAGCTGAAAGCCGGATGTCACCGCCACGGGCTGAAGCAAATGCCCCGTCCAGAGCTGGTCATTCAGCTCCTTCCAGGTGGAAATCGGCCCCTGCGCCAGCTGCGGAAAATACCCCAGGAACAGCCAGACGCGCAGCGGATTTTTCTGCGCTTTTGCCTTGCCGCGGTAGACTTCAATCAGATACCCGGCGCCCTGAAAGGTGAAATAGCTCAGCCCCAGCGGCACGGCCAGCTCCCACACGGAAAGCACGTCCGCCGCGCAAAGGCGATTGATCCAGCCAGCCAGCGCGCCCTGATATTTCAGCAGCATCATGGCACCCAGATCGGCACCCAGCAGCAGCGTCAGCAGTGCGCCGCGCCCTTTCGGCGCTTTTTCCAGCGCCCACGCGCCACCCCAGCAAAGCAGCGCCACCGCCGTCAGGTGCAGGACGCTGACCCACCCGGCCAGCGCAATGAACACCGCACTGGCCGCCGTCAGCACCAGCGGCCGCACGCGGCGCGGCATCACATAGTAGGCCAGCACCACCAGCAGCGCAAAAATCAGAAATTCAAGCGACAGGATGCTCATGCGACACCTCCTGTCTCAATGCGCGCCGATCCAGCTTGCCACTGCCTGTGCGCGGCAAACTTTCCCGGTGCAGAAAATGATCCGGCATCATGTATCGCGGCAGACGGCTTCTCAGCGCCGCCTTCAGCGCCTTTTCCGCCACATCGCCCGTGTAGGCCGCCGTGATCTGCTGCGCCTGCGCATCAAAGAAGCAGCATCCCAGCGTCACGCCCGGCACAGCCTGGAGCGCCGCCTCGATTTCACCCAGCTCAATGCGATAGCCGCTGCGCTTGATCTGGTCGTCCCGTCGCCCCAGAAACATCAGCTCGCCGCGCTCGTTATATTCCGCCAGATCCCCGGTGCGGTACATCCGCTCCGCAATCTGCGGACAGCGCGAATCCTGCACAAAGGCTTCCGCCGTTTTTTCCGGCGCGTTGTAATACCCGGCAGCCAGACACGTTCCGCTGACGCAGATTTCCCCGTCCAGCAGCGATACGCGCGTGTTTTCACACGCCCGGCCAATCGGCAGCGCATCCGTGTCCGCAAAGTCGCGGTCGACGCGATACCAGGTGCATACGTCCGTGATTTCCGTCGGGCCGTACATGTTCACATAGTCTGCCTCGGGCAAAACGCTGCGCCAGCGGTTGAGCGTGCTGCACGGCATCACCTCACCGCAGAAAAAGACGCGTTTGAGGTGTCCGAGCGCCCCCGGCACAAAATTCTGCGCTCCGGAGGCCGCCGTCAGCGCCGACGGAACCCAGAAAATCGTGTCCACCTGTGCTTCCTCCAGCCGGGAAATCAGCTTTTTGGGGAACACAAAGTCACTGCGCGGAATCAGAAACACGCTGCCAGCCTGTTTCATGGCACAGTAAATATCCAAAATGGAATTGTCGAAATAAAACGGTGCCTGCGACCCGAAGCGTACCCCTTCCGGCAGCGCCAGCGCCCGGCATGCCCATTCCACAAAATCAATCACGCTGCGGTGGCGGATGGAAACGCCCTTGGGGATGCCCGTCGAGCCGCTGGTGAAGAGCACATACAGCAGGTCGGTATCAATCTGCTGCGCCCTGCGCTGCGAAAGGAGCGGCGCATTCACCGTCGTCTGCTGTGCATCCTCTGCCGCCAGCAGCGGAATGTCCCCAGCCAGCGCCTGTGCGGTGGAAGAAAGTGCTTCCTCATGCAGAATCAGCGCAGGACAAAGCACCTGGCAGATGGTCTGCATCCGACTCAGGGGCATGGAGGCATCCAGCGGCGTGTAAAAGCAACCGGCCATCACCACGCCCATCATCGCCGCCACGCAGCGCGGACTTTTTTCCATCACAATCAGCACGGGCGATCTCGCTTCCACCCGTGCCGCGACGGCTGATCCGATTTTCTGTGCAAGCAGACTGACTTCCTGCCAACTCAGGCGCTCCTCCGGCGTATCAAAAGCTGTCTTCTCCGGCGAACGCGCCGCAGCATTCTCCAGATACTCCAGCACGCAGCGCGTCATGCCCGGCCGCGATACAGCCGCACCAGCGAAAGCATCGCCTCCACGCTGTTGAAATTTTCCGGCTCAATGTCGCCCGTGGCAATATGAATGTCAAACACATCGTCCATCGCCGCAATGATCTGCATCATGTCCAGCGAATCAATCAGGCCGTCCTCGACCAGCGCCGTCTCGTGTTCAAAATCCACATCGTCCCTGATTTCCTGCAACGCGTCCAGCAGCTTCTGTCTTTCCTCCATGATGATTTCCTCCTTATTTTTCTGCGGATACCCTTTCAGCAAAGCATCCCTGTGAAAGCCCTGTTGGAAAGGTATTCGCCGGAGGAGGGAATTTCTCCCCCCTCCAGGCGGATTTCATCGAAAAAAAGTTGATAGGGTATTAATCGTTAATGCGAACTTCTGTCTCCGGATCAAAGAGGTGCAGCTTTTCCAGATTCGGTGCCAGATGCAGCTCCTTCGCCGTCGGCGCATGCTCACCGGCGTATTTGTAGACAACGACCTTTTCGCCCACGCGCACATAGATGAGGTAGGCATCGCCCAGCGGCTCAATGGAATCCAGATGCGCGGCGATGGCATTTTCCGTCCGGTCGGTCATCTCAAAGTCCGACGGACGAATGCCCAGGTCGACCTTTTTGCCCACATAGGGGGTCAGCGCAGCCTTCACGCTGTCTGGCGCTTCCAGGCAGAACGCTCCGGCATCCAGCAGCAGCTTTTCGCCGCTCTTCTTCACGTTGCACGGGAAGATGTTGATCTGCGGCGTGCCCAGGAATCCGGCAACAAACTCGTTGGCCGGATGGTCGTACAGGTCGTTGGGCGTTCCCTGCTGCATGATGTGACCATCCTTCATCAGCACGATGTGATCGGCCATCGTCATGGCCTCGGTCTGGTCGTGCGTGACGTAAATGGTCGTGATGCCCAGCTGCTCCTGAATCTTCTTCAGCTCATAGCGCACCTGATCGCGCAGCTTTGCATCCAGATTGCCCAGCGGCTCATCCAGCAGGAACACCTGCGGATCGCGCACCAGTGCACGTCCCAGCGCCACGCGCTGACGCTGGCCGCCGGACAGCTCCGCCGGACGGCGATCCAGCAACTGCTCAATGGACAGCATTTGCGCCATGTACGCCACGCGCTTTTCAATCTCTTCCTTCGGCGCTTTTTTCGTTTTCAGCGCGAAGGACATATTCTCCCTCACCGTCATGTTCGGGTAGAGGGCGTATTCCTGAAACACCATGGCGATGTTGCGCTCCTGCGGCGGCACAAAAGTCTTGTCCTTCCCCTTGCCGCTGGCGGATGTCATCAGCTCATCGCCGAAGCGGATTTCACCGTTCATGGGGTGCAGAAGGCCGGCAATGCAGTGCATGGCCGTGGATTTGCCGCAGCCGGACGGCCCCAGGAAGACGCAGAATTCGCCGTCCTTCACTTCCAGATTCAGCTTATCCAGAACGTAGGTTTTTCCTTTGTTATAGGACACACTCATGTCCTTAATGGTGATGGAAGCCATCGTATCAACCCTTTCTGTATGGCACTTTTAAGGCATTCATGGTCGGGAGAAGGGCGGAAGCACAGGGGGCGGCTTCTGCCCTTCCCCAAACCGGGGATTATTACTTGCCAAAGCTCTCCACGTCGATGCCGAAGCCATACTCATAGAGCGGATCGACAATATCCATCGGCAGATCCTCGCGCTGCGCCAGCACCTGATCCATCGTCGCCGGAATCTGGAAGGGCAGCTTGCCGGTAATGGCCGTTTCGCCAAACAGCGCATTGGCTACCGCCTCTGCACCGCAGGTGACGCCGGGACGGTAGGCCAGCAACACGCTGTCCGCCGCCTCCGCAATGGGGGTCATGACATAGGCACGGTTCATCAGCACCACAGCCACCACATTCGCGCCGGACTGCTTGAGCGCCTGAACCAGATTCACCTGTTCCTCCGGGAATTCCAGATTGGCCGCGCCCCATTCCGGGTCATGCGTGCCACTCTTTTCGCCCACAACCACCACGGCAGTCACGCCGGTCAGATCCGCAGGCACTTCCTCGGCGGTGGCGATGTACGTCACGTTCTCCGCACCGGCCTTGTTTTTCAGCGCGTCCAGAATGCTCGTGCCGGTAATTTCGACCGGCTCCTTGGCCGTCCAGCCGCTGTTGAGCGCACGCACGTTTTCCGCCAGCGCACCGGCCACTACGAAGGACTGCCCGGCCAGCGACTGCACGTTTTCATACTTCACCAGCGTCAGGGATTTTTCCGCCGCTTCCAGCGCAACGGCCTTGTGAGCCGCGCTGCCGACAATCTCTGCCGCCTTGTCTTCATCGACATAGGGGTTTTCAAAGATACCCAGTTCAAACTTGGCTACCAGAATCCTGCGGCAGGATTCCGTCAGGCGCTCTTCATCCACGCCGCTGACCAGCTGCTTGGTGGAGCGCACGCCTGCGCCACCCAGAATGTCCGCACCGGCGTTGGCCGCGCCGACAAAGTTCAGACCCCAGTCGGTCTGGATAATGCCGTCAAAACCCAGCTGGCCGCGCAGCAGGTCGGTCATGACCACGGCACTCTGGTCGGCGGAATTTTCCACCGCATCGCCGCCCAGATAGGGCACGGTGGAATAGCCGTAAGGCATGACCGCCGCGGCACCAGCCTCAATGGCCGCCTTGAAACCGGCCAGATGCAGCTCCAGCGAATCCTCCTGAATCACCAGCGGAGAAGCGTCCACACCGTTTTCCTGCGCACCGGCGCCGGGGAAATGCTTCACCGTGGCAATCACGGATTCACTGCTCAGGCTGCTGCCCTTCTGCAGCGCCTGAACCGCCGCCACAATCAGCTTCTGCACGACTTCCGTATCTTCGGAGTAGCATTCCTGATTGCGCCCCCAACGGGGATCTGTCATCAGATCCGCATCGGGCGAAAGCGCCATGCGCACGCCGATGGCCTTCAGCTCCTCGCGCAGCACCTCGTTCAGGCGCGTGACCAGATCGGCATCATTGGCCGCGCCCTGGTTGAGCTGATCGGGCAGGAAGGTGGCATCGCTGACGAAGGCGGAACCAATCTCCGTATCCATGGAGAACACGACCGGAATGCCCAGAGGCGAGCTTTCCGACAGCTCCTGAATCTCGTTCGTGCGCTCTGCGGCTGTGCGTGCGTCGTCAAAGACGTATTCGTACACCAGCGCAAAACCCACGTTGCTGTCCGTAAACCAGCTGTCCTTCTTGCTGACCAGCGTCAGATGCACCATCTGTGCGGCCTTCTGCGTCGCGTCCATCTGGCTGAGCAGATCGTCAGCACGGGTTTGCGCGTCCAGTCGCCAGTCTTCATAAGGGTCAAGCTGGCCGTTGTCGTTCAGATCCTTGAAGGAATAGCCGTCCACCTCAATGATGTTCTTCACCCGTGCCACCAGTTCCGGCTGGACGGGCGTTTCCTCTGCCGCCGCCATCGGCAGCGCCGTCAGACCCAGCGCCGCTGCCAGCGCCAGAGAGGCCAGTCGTTTGAGTGACTTTCTGTGCTTCAGCATTTTCTTCGTCCTTTCCCTGCCATCAGCTGGCAGTCACAGCACCGCTCATCTGACCACTGATCAAATACTTGCCCATGAAAATGTACAGCACCAGCACCGGCAAGGCCAGTATCAGCGAACCGGCCATCTGCACGTTGAACTCCGCCGCCATCGTGCCGGCCAGCTCGTTCAGGGCAATTGTCGCAGGCTTGGAGTCATATCCACCCAGCACCAGCGCAAACAGCATCTCATTCCAGATGGAGGTGCACTGGAACACAAACACGGTAATCGTTGCAATTTTGGTATTGGGCAACACAATCTTGCGGTAAATCTGCCACACGCCGTTGCCGTCAATCATTGCCTGACGAATCAGCGCATCCGGCACATCCTCGTAGTAACCGCGCATCATCACGGTACACATCGGCATGCCGAAGACTGTATGCACCAGCACCAGACCCCAGACATTATCGTACAAATCCAGCGTGTTGATGGTCTGCAACAGCGGAATCAATATCGCCTGGAATGGCAGATAGGTCGCCGCCACCAGCGCGATGAAGAACACGTTGTTCAGCCGGAACTTCCACTTGCTCAGCGCGTAGGCGCACACAGAACCCAGGAACACTGAACCGGCCGCACCGAAGAGCGTCACCACCAGCGAGGTCAGCAGCGGCTGTCCCAGCTCCTCCATGGCGCTGGCGTAGCCTTCCAGCGTCCACTCGCTCGGCGGCGTGATGGGCGTGGAGGTCATCACTTCGCTGTTGGTCTTGAAGGAGGTCATCACCGTCCCCCAGAACGGCAGCATGTAGAAAATCAGGAATACCACCATAATCAGGTAATACACGATGTGCAGCACCGTCATGTGCCAGCGCGGCTTGACGCGAACTGTCTGCGCCTGCTGCGCGGCTTTGCTGCGCTCAATGCTCATTTTGCTTTCCATAGGCTGTTACTTCCTCCTGTTCGTCCAGTAAGTCAGCGGCAGGATCAGCACCAGCACCAGCGCCAGCAGGAAGCAGCTGATGGCCGCGGAATAGGCAAAGTTGTTGCTCTGGAAGGCTTCGTTGTACATCCAGATTGGCAGCGTCCACGCAGAGGAGGTGGTGTAGCCAACCAGCGAGACAATGAAGTCAAACGAGCGCAGCGCGTACATGGCCAGAATCGTGATACACGAACCCATCGCACCCTTGAGCTGAGGGATAATCAGCTTCATGTAGATACGGGGCATATACGCACCATCCAGCTTGGCCGCGTTGATGATGTTGGTGGGCACATTCTTGATGGCCGCCAGGAAAATGACCGCCACATAGCCGGAAAACTGCCAGACCATCGCAATGATGATGGACAGCATGATCGTCTCGTTGGATGAAGCCCACATCAGGTGGCCGCTTTTCATCGCCGCTGACACGTTCACGCCCAGAATGGACAGGAAGGAGTTCAGCACACCGCCCGTCGGACGATACATATACGCCCAGACCGTGCCCGTCACCACGAAGGACAGCGCAAAGGGCAGCAGAATGAGCGTGCGGAAAACCGCCGTACCGCGCAGACCCTGATCCATCAGCAGCGCCAGACCCAGACCCAGCAGCAGACACAGCGGAATCAGGCAGAACAGCAGCAGCGTGTTCTTCAGCGCCGGCCAGAAGTTATCGCTGGTGAACATGCGGATGTAGTTGCCAAAGCCGCCCCAGCCGTAGCTCGCTTCCAGCTCACCGGCCTGCCAGTCCGACACGGACACCCACAGGTTCCAGCCCAGAGAAACGTAGACGAAGTAAATCAGCAGCGCCGCCGGGATCCACACCCAGATCAGCGGATGACGGTCAAAGAAGCGGCTGACCGGCGCCACAGCCGCCGGAGCCAGCTGCTTGAGCAGCTGATAACCGGCCAACACCGCCACCGCGACCGCACAGACAATCCAGAACGTCTCGTTGGAGAATGTCTGCGCCAGAAATGTCTCAAAAAATTCCGTTACTTGCTCCACAGGCAGTACCTCCATTCCTTTCCTTGGAGAAAACAGGAGGCGGATGTTTCTTCCGCCCCCTGTCTCCTGCCTATGGCTCAGTTGTTATCGTAGCTGAGCCCGTAGCCATAGTCGTAAAGCGGGTTCTCCAGATCGAAGGACACGTCGCCTTCCTGATTGTTGACAGATTCCATATCGCGCGGGAACTGCATCGGCGTTTTGCCGGTGGGGTTATTGGTGCCGTAGAGCGTTTCCGCGATGGCAATGCCGCCCTGAGAACCGGGGTAGTAGGCTTCCAGAATCGCGTTGGTGTTTTCGTCGCACCAGGTCAGGATGTAGGGACGGCCACCGGTGACCACCGTCACAATCGGCTTGCCGCTGGCCTTGGCCACTTCCAGAATCTCCTGCTGGCTGGACGTGATTTCCAGCGTGTCATAGCCCCACGGCGGATCGTGCTGGTAGCTCGGTTCGCCGACGGACACCACGATCACGTCCGCATCCTTGGCCAGCTCGGCAATGCGTTCCAGGTCTTCCGCCTCATAGATGACGGTCGTGTTTTCCCCGGCGTAGGCTTCCAGCGCACCGGCGATGGTCAGCCCTTCCTGAGAAGAGGACCAGCCGCCCACCAGAGAGTCCATGTCACCGGCACGAGGGCCGCAGACCAGAATGGTCTGGGTGGCGTTGGCGTCCAGCGGCAGGATGCCGTCGTTCTTCAGCAGCGTCATGGCTTCACGGGCGGCCTGCAGGTTCAGCTGCTGGCTCTCCTCGTTGCCGACGAATTCCACGGCGTATTCCACGTCGCAGTAGGGATTCTCGAACACACCCATCTCAAACTTGACCTTCACGATGCGCTTGGCCGCAGCGGTCAGGATGTCTTCGTCGATCTTGCCTTCGCTGGTGTACTGCTCCATGTAGTCAATCAGGCGGATGGATTCGCCGCCGATGCCGTCCACGCGGCTCTGCGTCACGCCGATCAGGATGGCTTCCTCATCGGAGATTTCCTCGCCTGTCATGGTGCCCAGAGCTTCCTGGATGGCCCAGATCATGCCCCAGTCCGTCTGAATGATGCCCTCAAAGCCCATTTCGTCGCGCAGCAGATCCTGCAGGGTGGCCTTGGAGCCGATCGCGGAGTTTTCCATGTCCAGTGCCAGCGGCACGGAGTAATACGGCATGATGGAGGCCACGTTGACTTCCAGCGCCGCGTAGTAGGGCTTCAGGTGGATTTCCAGCGTCTCCTCGCTGGAGATGATGGGCGAAGTGTCCTTGCCGTCCATCTGGGGGCCAGCGCCTGGGAAGTGCTTCATGCAGGCCACGATGGAATCCTTATTCAGACCCGTCGTGCCGTTCTGGAAGGCCACGACCTGCGCCGTCACCATCTGCGTCACCAGATCCGGGTCTTCGCCAAAGGTTTCCATCACGCGACCCCAGCGAGGTTCGGAGGCAATGTCCGCCTCGGGAGAAAGCGTCATGCGCACGCCAATGGCGATGTGCTCATCGCGCGCCACTTCGGCCAGCTTCGTCACCAGCGCCTCGTTGCGCGTGGCGGCCAGCGCCAGGTTGTGGGGCGTAACCGTCGCGCCCGTGACGTAGCTCAGGCCATGCACCGAGTCCATCGACACCAGCACCGGCACGCCCAGACGGGAGCCTTCTGCGTATTCCTGAATGGTGTTCATGGTCGTGGCGGCGGATTCCACGCTGCTCAGCTCACGGATCAGCAGCATGCCGATGCCTTCCACGTTGCACCACTTTTCCAGATAGGAGGGAATCTTGCCGTCCGCACGGGGCAGGAAGGTCGGATGCTGCATCTGCGCAATCTTCTCGCGCACAGTCATCTGGCTGACCAGGTCGTCCGCACGGGTGTCGGCATCCAGTCGCCAGTCCTCATAAATATCCAGCGTGCCGTTGCCGTTCAGGTCAATGAACTGATAGCCTTCCACCTCAATCACGTTTTTCACGCGCGGATTGAGCGTGGGCTGCTCATACTGCTTTTCTTCCGCCAGCGCACCGCCGCCCAGCAGACTGCCGCACAGGGTGACAGCCGCCGCCAGAGACACGCCGCGCTTGAGCCAATTCTTAATCAACAAGGTTCCAGTCTCCTTTCACATTTGCTTCCTTGAGGATGTTGACAATCTTGTTTGCGAAGTATTCCGCGTCATGCTCGGCGGAGGTGGCGAACTCCTGAATCTGCGTCTGCAAACTCGTGGAAGCGCTCCAGGGCAGCGCCGTGCCGTGCGTGAAGCTCGGATAAACCTTCGTGTTTTCCGCCAGCAGCTCATTCTTGAACTGAAGCGTCAGCGCACAGTAGGTATCGTCGGAAATGTCGTTGTAGGGCGAGATGGATTCCTTCAGCGTCGAGAAGGCCGTCTGCACCTCCGGGGTGGACACGTTGTACGCCCAGCGCACGCCGCCCTCCACGTCTGCGGAGTCATTGCTGACCACGAAGCCGTCGATGCACATGCCGAACCAGCCGTCCGTGCCCGGGAAGGTGAACACGCCGTAATCCTCGCCGTACACCTGACCCATGCTGGTCAGCAGCGGCTGCATCCAGGCGCCCATGATCTGCATGGCGTAGGTGCCAGCCACCACCTGACCGGAAGCTTCATACCAGTCGCGGCTGGAATGATCCGGCGCGACATATTCCATCAGGCGCGCATAGGAGGACAGCACCGTTGTCACATCCTCCACATTGTAGATGCCGTTGATGAAATCCTCGTAAATCTGCGGATCCGTGCCAATCATGATGTCCTCAAACACCTGGCAGGCCGGCCAGCCCTTGCGGTCGCCCAGATCCAGCGGATATTCGCCGTCGGGCATGACCGCCGCCAGCTGCTCGCAGATCGACCAGAATTCGTCCCAGGTGATGTTCTCATGATCCGGGATTTCAATGCCATACTTTTCAAACACATGGATGTTGTAGAAGATGACATTGGCCTTGTGGATGCCAATCGGCACGATGTACTTGTTGCCATCCGACGCGGTGCACAGCTCTTCCAGACCGGGCAGTGCGCGCTCGGAGAGGTTGGCATAGTCCCACACCTGATTCAGATTCAGCAGCAGACCGGAAGACAGGTAGGGTTCAATCTCCTGCCCCGGATGTGCCTGAAAGGTCTCCGGGCTTTTACCGGCCTGCTGGAGCACCTTCACCTTCATGACCATTGCGCCGCCAGCACCGCCGGGAATGGCGTTTGACTTTGCCTTGATGTTCCCGTAGGTGTCTGCAAAGCCCTTGACGACGCTCTCAATCGCGTTCTTCTCGCCGCCAGCCGTCCACCAGTGGTAGACGTTGACGGTTCCCTTTGCGTCCACATCCTCGATGATGGCCGCCATGTTCATGTCATCCGCATTTTTCTTTTCGCGCTTGGCTGCCAGTGCGCTGGTCGGCATGGCGGTCAGCGCCAGAATGCCCGTCAGCGCCAAAGCGCAGAGCCGTTTCAACTTCATTTTCTCATTATCCTCCCCTGTATTACTTTTCCACGAAGGTCAGCGTGCCCCACAGGCTCGGGTTTTCGTCCACATTGTGCATGGTGGGCGTGCGGTCACGGCCATCCAGATTGGCGGAGGACTGCATGCGCAGGCTGTGAATGCCGGGGCAGGGCAGATCCACGTCCAGGATGGAGAAGTCAAAGCCGATGGTCATTCCGACCGCCGGAACCAGCTGCGCAATCGTATCGTTGGACAGGTTGTGCAGCGGAATCTTGCTCTCCCAGATGATGCCGCCGTCAATCTTCACGATCGCCGCTTCGTAGTCGTCAAACACGATTTCGTCGCCATATTCGCCCTGCGTCTCCCAACCGCCGTTGTCGGCGATCATCTCGCGGTCGATATAGTTGAAGTAGTCGTAATTGCCGTTGAACTGATCGGCAGACTGCACAATGCGCCAGTCGGTCATTTCATAGGCCGTGCGCGCAGGATCCGCATCGGGATTCGTGCTCAGGAAGAGGATGATCGCGTCCAGCTCGTCCAGCGGGAAGCCTTCGCGGTAAACCAGCGTCGTGTCGTCCAGAATCTTCATGGCCACATACAGGTTTTCCTCATCCCACATGGCGTAGATTTCCATCGAGCAGTCTTCTGCGCCATCCCAGTGTTCAATCTGGTCAATGATCTGGTTCAGGCTGTCAATCTTCAGGCAGCGCGTGGTGTCCCACTCGCTCAGGTCGCCGTCAATGACAACATTCTCCGCCCGGGGAGCCTCCAGATTCTTCCCGTCGGTGTAGGCCAGCGCCGTCGTGGACAGACCCAGCAGCAGCGTCAGGGAAAGCAGCAGGGCAAACATCTTTTTCATGGTTCATTCCTCCTTACATCTTGACGCGGAAGCTGCGCTCGCAAGCCTTCCCGTCTTGTCACTGTCATTGTAACGGATAATGAGAAAAAAAAAGCGCAAAGATTTGAAACGCCACATTGCAAAAAAACATCATGAAGGCGCCAAGTAGGAATATCCAGCACTACCGCGGAAAAAATCCGGCACTCATCCCCTTCCTGCTTCCCATTCCGCGCTGTTTATGGTATGATTTTTCTATCCGCAGAAGGGGGAACTTTTTCATGAAGCTCAGCCTGAAGATGTCCATTCTATTTTCCGTCATGATGTTTGTGGCGCTGCTGATTCTGGCCACCTATGCCGGACAGAGCAACGTGGACGGTGCCAACACCATGACCAAATCCCGTTTTTCCACCATGTCCGCAATGGTGGAAAGCGATCTGGAACGCGATCTTGCAACGATGGAAATGACGATGAATGAGCTGACCGGCTCCCTGTCCTTCTCTGCGGCGCTGAACCAGTTTGTGCGCGACGACAGCACGGACAACAAGGTCGGTCTGGCCGCCAGCAAGGCCGTTTTGCAGCAGTTTCAGCAATCGCCGCTGGTGGACAATTACTATCGCGTTTCCTTTTATACACGCGAAGGGCGCTTTGTGACCAACCGCACCGACAAGGATTTTACCATCGGCAGCGGCACGCAGGAGGCGGCGGATCTGCTCAGCGCCCTGCCCTGGCTGGACGCGGCGGATGCTTCCTCCACCTACATTCTCCTTCCGCCGCATGAGGACGTTTTTTCCGCCCACAATGGCGTGCTGGTTTACGGCATTGTGCAGAAATTTTACCATCACGGTCAGATGATCGGCTATCTGGAAATCAGCCAGGAATGCTCGTCGCTTGAGCGGCTGCAAAAGGTGCTGGACAACCACTCCGTTCACCTTCAGGTGGTTTTTGAAAGCGGCGAACTGCTGTATTCCAGCACATCGCTCACGCTGACATGGCCGGAGGACTTTCCACTGGACACCTACATGGTGGTGGACAACGTGGAAGGCGATATTGCCTACACAGCGCTGCACCGGAAGCTCAGCGCACAGCCCCTGCACATCTACATCGGGCAGGACAGCGCCATCTGCCTTGTCGGCAACCGGGCGATTGCCAAAGCCATGTTCAAATACACGCTCTACATCACGATTCCCACCGCGGTGCTGATTTTCATCATTTCACTGAACATGACGCGCTCTATCCGCCGCCTGACGCGCAAGATGAGCCACATTCCCTCCGACAGCGCCATGCGCAGCGATCCGGAAGTGACCCAAAGCCTGACGACGATGGTTTCTTCCGCCCGGGACGATGATATTTACCGCATGGAATCCGTCTTCAACACCCTGATGCTCCGTCTGCGCGAAAGCACGGCCAAGGAGCTTTCCCTGCGTGAAGGCACGCTTCAGGCGCGCCTGAGTGCCCTGCAAACGCAGATCAATCCGCACTTTATCTACAACACGCTCAACATCATCAGCGCCAAGGCGATGGAGAGCGGCAGCTTCGAAATCATCGAAATCTGTGCGCAGTTTGCGCAGATGCTGCGCTATTCCACCGATACCAACACGCGCTCTGCCACGCTGGCGGAGGAAATCGACAACGTTCGCAACTATCTGATGCTGGCCAAGGCGCGCTATGAGGACAATCTGGAATACACCATCGACATTCCGGAAAACGCGCAGCAGATCACCCTGCCCAAACTGACGCTGCAACCGCTGGTGGAAAACGCCCTGACCCACGGCTTCAACGGCCTGAATGAGCTGCGCCGCCTCTCCATCACGGGCGAAATGCTCAGCGAACACCTGTTGCTGGAAATCCGCGACAATGGCGTTGGCTTCTCCGACGATGTGCTAATTTCCCTGCGCACCCGGCTGGCCGAAATTACCCAGGGGCACGTTGCCATCGAGACGAACGGCGGCCACATCGGCCTGATTAACACCTGTCTGCGCCTGCATTATTACAGCCAGGGCAAGGTACGCATCGGGCTGCGCAACGAAAACGGCGCGGTCGTTTCCCTGACGATTCCTCTGGCCGACTTTTCAGGCGCGCCGCAGGAGGTTGAAGCATGAAAAAAGCGTGGATTTTGCTGTTCCTGCTATCTCTTGCAGCCATCTTTCCGTTCACTGCGCTGGCGGACATGCCGAATATGCTGACGGAAGGCTTCTTCGCCGCCGACGATCTGCCGGACGGCATTCTGGAAGCCTGTGACACGCCTGGGCGCGTGGAACGGCTGCGCTACACCACGAGCGATGAAAATCAGTCCGTCAAATCCGTCACCGTCTACCTGCCCAACGGCTATGACGACACGCAGGAGCGCTACAATATCCTCTACATCTTCCACGCTTCCGGCGGCAAGGTGACCAACTACCTCAATCCGGAAAGCGCGACGGATTTTCAGAATCTGCTGGATCACATGATTGCCAGCGGACGGCTTGAACCGCTGATTGTCGTGGCGGCCAGCTATTATCCGCCGGACAGCTTTCTGTCCTACATGCCGCTGGCCATGCAGGTGCAGGAGGCGGCCGCCATCTTCCCCCGTGAGCTGGCGGAAGACATTGTGCCGGCGGTGGAAAGCACCTATCGTACCTTTGCCGAATCCACCGACGCAGCCGGATTGCAGCTCAGCCGCGACCACCGGGGCGTGGCCGGTTTTTCGCTGGGCGGAACGGCGGCGTGGTACGTCTTTTTGCAGCAGATGGACGCCTTCCGGTGGTTCATGCCCATCAGCGAAGCCTCGTGGGACGACGGCGAAGGCGGCATCACCGGCATCTGGCACAGCGACATTTCTGCCCAGACCCTCTACGATGCGGTGCTCAATCAGGGCTACTACCGGGATGATTTCCGCCTTTTCGTCGCCACCGGCACGGAGGATGAAGCCTTTCAGGTCGCGACCGAGCAGATGATTTCCCTGCTGGATTTCAGCGACATGTTCATTCCCGGCAAAAACACCAGCTGCTCCATGATGCTGGGCGGCACGCACACGCTGGCCGCCATGTATACTTACATGTACCACATGCTGCCAGCACTCTTTGCCGATTCACCGGGAGCATAACTGTCCCCTTTGCCAAAAACCGCCCGAACAACAGCTGTCCGGGCGGTTTTGCGTGCGTTCAATTGTATTCCACCGTCTCCTGATAGGCCTTGTAGGTGGACGTGCAGAGCAGCTCACGTTTAATCTCCTGCCCGTCGCGATACCAGACCTGATAGGTTTCCACCTCGTAGCCGGTGCGCTTTTTGATGGTCGTCTGCTGCGTGCCGGTGGCAAGGCTGGTGTTTTGCACATACTTCGTTTCGCTGGGCGGATCAATTGTACGCGTCACTTTGCTTTCCAGATCAATCGTCACGCCGTCTTCCAGCAGCATGCCGTAAATCGATACGGTGCATTTCTGGCTGCTATATTTGGCCACGATGTACACCGGCCATTCGGTGTCGTTTTTGAACTTGAAGTCCAGATTAGGCCAGTTGACCGTCGCGTCCATGCCTTTTTCCACATAGCTGCTGGGCCATGCGTGAGGGCTGCGGTAGACAATTTCCAGATTGGCACGCGCCACGGCATTGAAGAGTGTGGAGCTGGTCTGGCACACACCGCCACCGACTTCCGGCACGGACTGGCCGCCGGAAATGGCCGTGGCTTCCTTGTAGCCCTTGGCAGCAGTGCGCTGGCCGGTCGCCTGATTGAAGGAGAACGTCTCCCCCGGCTTGACCTCCACGCCGTTGATGGCATTGCAGGACAGGTCGATATTCGTGTTGCGGTTCTTGTTGCTGGTGGTTTTGGTGGTATAGCTGGCAATGCAGCCGAAGCGGTTCGCCACCTGCGAAACCGTTGCATCCGCCAGCACCGTCTCCGAGTGCAGCGTCAGCGACGCGGTGTAATTTCCCAGATCCAGCACGCCGGTCAGCGTGCGGTAGACATCCTCCGCATCCAGCCATGCGCCGTTAATCTCGCTGTTGAAGGTGAACTTCTTCGTGTCCGCATTGAAGGATTCCACCGTGGCGTTCACCGGCTCGCAGGTCACGTCCGCCGCGATGTTTTCAGCAATGCGGCGCACGTTGTCGTGGTCGTAGGTGATCTGCGTGGTCAGCGCCACCGGCTGACTGGTCAGGCTGCGGATGTTCGCCACACGCTCACTCAGCGGCGTGCGCCCCGTGCCGCGCAGGGTGGTTGAATTGCTGCGACCGGCCGCATAGGCCAGCTGCACCATTTCCGACACGTTCCGGTAAAGCGGAATGTCGTTGCCCGTGATGTCGTAGGTGTACGCGTCCGCCTGCACATGCAGTGCCACGCTTCGCCGGTCTTCACCGCCCTGCCCCAGCACGGTTTCCGCTTCCGCCTTTGTCAGGCCGCTCACGTCCACGCCATCAATCGTGATGCCGGGAAAAATGCGGTCGGTGTTGACCAGCGCGACGGCACTGTTGAAATTCTCCACGCGCGCCTCGTCGTATTGGATGATGCTGCCGTTGACAAACGCCAGGCGCGGCACATTGGGCAGCGAAATGCCCAGCAGCTGCGGCGCGGAAAGCACCAGCAGCCCAGCCGTCGCCGCCAGCGCCATCACGCCCGTCAGCAGCCACAGCAACGTGTGCTGATTTTTCTTTTTTCCCCGGCGGACGTTGCGTTTTTTGTTCCGGCCTGTTGCCTTTGCAGTCTTTTTCTTTGTCGCAGTCGTTTTGCGCGTCCCCGTCGGGGCGGTGCTGCGCCGCTTTTCTTCCTCAACCAGGCGCTGCGAACGGCCTTTGGGCTGCCGCATGGTCGGCTGCCTGTTCAGCCGCTCCGGCAGAATATCCTTTGGCTTTTCCTGCCTCCGGCGTGTGCGATCCGTTGAACCGCCTGTAGGCA